>JBKPGU010000024.1:0-4806 GCA_046729535.1 Actinomycetota bacterium | reverse complement strand
AAGTGGCCTCGGAGGTGCCAGAAGCGCCACAGTGCACCTCCCATCCTCAGACCGACCTCGGCTCGGTCCTTCTCGACCGACCACCTGAGAGCCGACCGGATGTTGTCGTGGTCCCGTTCGATCCGATCCAGCCACGTCATGTGCTCGGGACCGGTGAGGTTCGGCTCGGCCTCCTCGGTCAACCCCAGGAAGAGCTCGGCATGGCGACGCCGCACCTCGTCCGCCTCCGGGGACCCCCGCAACCGCTCCCACGCGAATTCCCGGATGGTCATGAGCATGGAGAACCTCGACCCGCTCACCTCCTGAGGAAGCCGCCGAACCAGGCTCTTGTCGACCAACGAGGCCACGCCCTCGAAGACATCCGCGTCCCCGTCGATGACCGCCTCGGCAGCGTCGAGCGTCCAACCCCCCACGAAGACGGAGAACAGCCGGAACAGCGCCTGTTCGTCTTCGTCGAGCAAGTCGTAGCTCCAGGCGATGGCGTCACGGAGCGTTTGCTGGCGGGTGGGGAGATCCTTCGCCCCCCCGCGGAGGAGGGATAGCCGGTCGGAAAGCCTGGCCAGGATGTCGTCCGGCTCGAGGAACTTTACTCGAGCCGCGGCGAGTTCGATGGCAAGAGGCAACCCGTCGAGACGCGCGCAAATCTCGGCCACGGCCGGCGCGTTCTCGTTCGTCACCTCGAAGTCAGGCCGCATAACGCGCGCTCGCTGGATGAACAGGGCCACAGCCTCGTACTGCCCCAGCGATTCGGCGGAGGGGTGCTCCCCGGGCGCTGGCAGCGCCAGTGGCGGGACGGGGAACTCGTGTTCGCCGTGGACATGCAATACCGCTCGGGTGGTCACCACGATCTTGAGCCGGGGGTTGCTGCTCACGAGGTCACCCACGGCGGGACCCGCCTCCAGGATCTGCTCGAAGTTGTCCAGGACCAGCAGGAGCTCCTTCGGTTCGAGGTACTCGTGCAGTGTCTCGGCCATCGGCCGGTCGCCCGCTTCCTGGACCCCCAGGACCTGAGCGACGGTCGAGAGGAGCAGCGACGGGTCGCTGATGGGGGACAGCGGGACGAGGAAGCAGCCGTCGGCGAACTCGTCCTCCAAGGCGGCCGCCGCCTGGATGGCGAGTCGCGTCTTGCCGGTCCCGCCCGGCCCGGTCAATGTCAGCAACTGCGTCTGGGTCAGGAGCTCCTTCACCCGCGCCACCTCGCGGGCGCGCCCGATGAAGCTGGTGAGCTGGTGGGGGAGGTTCGTGCGCCGCACGTCCATCGAGCGAACCGGAGGGAAGCCCTGGATCAGCTCGGCGGGTGCCACCTGGAACAGGTGCTCCGGACGGTCCAGGTCCTTCAGCCGGTGCTCCCCAAGGTCGCGGATGGTCACCCGTTCGGGCAGGGCCCGGGCGACCAGTGTCTCGGTGGCGTCCGAAACGAGGATCTGCCCGCCGTGGCCGGCTGCTGAGATCCGGGCGGCACGGTGGACGTCCAGGCCAACGTAGTTCTGGCCACCCAGGATCCCCTCGCCCGTGTGGAGGCCCATCCGGACCCGGATCTCGACGCCGTCGGGCCACTCGGCCGCCGCCAGCGCGCGCTGCCCCGCGAGGGCGGCGGTGACCGCGGCGACGGGGCTGGCGAACACGGCGAACACGGAGTCGCCCTCGGATCCCAGCGGGAGCCCGTCGTTGCCCTGTATGGCGTCGCGCAGCAGCCGGTGATGCGCTTCGAGGATCTCCGGATACCCCGACCCCAGGCGCTGGAGCAGACGGGTCGAGCCTTCGATGTCGGTGAACATGAACGTCACCGTCCCGATGGGAAGGGTGGATGCTGCATCCCCGGGCGACGGCATCGGGGTCACGAACTCTTGGCTCGTTGCGGGTCGGCGTCGACGATCAGGTCGGCGAAGCTGGAGGAGGTCTTTTCTAACTCCCACCAGCCGTGGACCCACGGCTTGACGTAGGCCATGGCTCGGCCGTACCCGAGCGGGATCAGGGCAACCCGGTCCACGATGAGCTTCGCCTCTTCCGGGTCGAGCGTCTCGCCCAACGCGGTCGACCCGACCAGGTGGGCGAACAGCGCGGTGACTGCCTTCCGCTCCTCTCGCATCGCCCGCCTATTCTCTCCGCTCATCTCCGCCACGACGACCGATTCGCCGGGAGGGTCGTAGGCTGGCTCTCGTGCGGATCCGGTACTCGCGGTGGGACGGAACGCAGGACCCGCTGGGGCCCGATCTGTCCGCCGGCGACCTCCTCGAGGAGATGTCCGAGGAACTGCTCGGCGGCGAGAGCGTGGACCGCGTCCTGTCACGGATGATCCGGCGCGGGATGCGGGGACGGTTCTCGGGCCTCGACGCCCTTCGGTCGCGTCTCCGCCAGCAGCGCCGGCAGGAACAGGAGCGCCTCAATCTCGAGGGACCGCTCCGGGAGGTGCAGGAACGCCTCGAGGAGATCCTGGAGACCGAACGCCGGACGCTGTCGTTCCGGGCCGAGGACGACGCCCGCCTCCGCGAACAGTTCCTGGAGTCGCTCCCCCCGGACCCCGCCGGCCAGATCAAGGAGCTCAGGAGCTACCGGTTCGTCGATCCCGAGGCCCAGCAGAAGTTCGACGAGCTGATGGAATGGCTGAAGAAGCAGGTGCTGGGTTCGTATTTCCGGAACCTCACCGAGGGCATGCGCAACATGTCGCCCCAGGAGATCCAGCGCTTCAAGGACATGCTCTCGGAGCTGAACCGGATGATCGATGCTCGGAACCGGGGGGAACCCTACGACTTCCCCGGCTTCATGCGGCGGTACGGCGATCTCTTCCCGGAGAGCCCGCGGACGCTCGACGAGCTCCTCGAGCAGATGGCCCGCCGTATGGCTGCCCTGTCCCGCCTGATGGCCTCGCTGTCGCCGGAACAGCGGGCCGAGTTGGAGGCATTGGCCCAGGCCATGCTGGACGACATGGACCTGGCCTTCCAGGTCGATCAGCTCGCCCAATCTCTGTCAGAGATGTTCCCCGAGATGCCATGGGGCGACCCGGCCCTGGGGAGCGGCGAGGATGCCATGCCAATGCAGGCCACCGTGGACGCGTTGGAGCGGCTCTCGGACTTCGAAGACCTGGATCGCTCGATGCGTGCCGACTACGCGGGGGCGTCTCTGGAGGATGTGGATGAGGACCGGTTGCGGCGAACGCTGGGCGACGACGCGGTCCGGGATCTGCGGCGACTGAAGGAGGTGGAACGAGCCCTCGAGAAGGCCGGGCTGGTGACCCGGGCAGGCGGCCGGCTTCAGGTGACGCCGAGGGGGGCGCGGAAGCTCGGCGAACGGGTGCTGATCCGGGTCTTCGAACGGCTGAAGCGGGACCGGGAGGGCATCCACGAGGCCCGGCAGTCGGGCGGCGCGGCCGAGGCGACCGGCGCGACGCGTCCGTGGGTGTTCGGCGACAGCGGACAGATCGCGGTGCAGCGGACGGTGTTCAACGCGGTCGTTCGCGACGGCCCCTCACCGCAGCCGAAGCTCCGGTCCGACGACTTCGAGCTCCTCGAGGCCGAGACGCGCACCGAGGCCGCCACCGCGCTGTTGCTGGATCTCTCGTTCTCCATGCCGCTCCGGGGCCACTGGGTCCCGGCGAAGCGGATGGCCCTGGCCCTCCACGCGCTGATCGAGGGGCGGTATCCACACGACAAGCTGTACATGGTCGGCTTCTCGGACTACGCCCGTCGGATCAACCCCGAGGACCTCGCCAGGTCGGGGTGGGAGCGCGTGTACGGGACGAACATGCAGCACGCCTTCAACCTTGCCGGGCGCCTTCTGTCCCAGCACCCCCGGGCCACCAAGCAGGTCATCATGGTGACCGACGGCGAGCCCACCGCCCACCTGGAGGGCGAGGAGGTCTTCTTCTCGTGGCCGCCCGTCCCGGAGACCATCCGCCTGACGCTGCAGGAGGCGATGCGCCTTTCGAGGGCCGGCGTGACCATCAACGTGTTCATGCTGGAGGACACCGAAGGACTGCAGCGCTTCATGGAGCGGCTGGCCCGGCTGACGAACGGCCGCGTCTTCCAGACCGCCGGCGAGGGCCTGGGCGACTTCATCATCCGGGACTACGTGAGCCGTCGCGGGTCCTAGCTCTCGATCCGGTTGGCCCGCTCCCATTCGTCCCGGGTGATCGCGTACTCGACGTCCCCTTCCTCCGAGCCCTCGATCTGGTCCGGCCAGGGCTCGTGGTACATCCTCACGAACCGCATGCCGGCCTTCTCCAGACCCGGCGTGACGCGACGTTGACCGACATGGTGGAGGCAACCACGCGTCGTACCCCCAGCTCGGCGAAGCCCTTACGGATCAGGCCCGCGAACCTTCGGTTGCGTACCCCTTGCCCCAGGCCTCCATGCATGGACAGTAGCGGCCGGATCCTCAGGATCGAAGGATGTCGGTGACCTCGCGGAAGGTGTACAACCGGCTCAGGCCTCGGAACACGAACTCGCGGTCCGGGAGCAGCGGGAGACCGGCTCCGAAGTAGCGGTTCAGCACCAGTCGGAACGTGTTCACCGGGGTGATGCTCGCGTAGGGAGAGGGAGCGCCCTGGCCCGGCAGGTAGTACGCGTTCAGGATGAGGAACTTCTGGCGGATCAGCCGCACCGGATTCCTCGACGTCCACCGGGCGGGGACTCCAGGGAAGGGCCCCTCGTCGGCCTGCAGGACGATGACCGGACGCCGGCCGGACGCCCCCGCCAGCAAGGTGTCGACCAACTCGAGGATCTTCGAGTTCAGGTACACGAGTTGATCGACGAAGTTGCGCCGGTCCTTTCGACCCGTCTCCTTCTCCTGGGGGACGTAGTTCCCCTG
>JBKPGU010000023.1:0-2867 GCA_046729535.1 Actinomycetota bacterium | reverse complement strand
TCAACGTCGGGCGCCTTGATCCCGCCAACGACCGCCCAGTCGTCCCCGGAGGTTCGCTTTCCCAGTACGTCCCAGACGGCCACGTCCGCGCCTCCGCCCGGCCCCCGTTCAGGCTGCCTGCGGGATCCCGGCGAAGACCTCCCGCACCCACGCATGGGTGTCCCACATCGCCTTTCGGTAGGCGAGCCGGATGGAGGTCATCGGGCCGTTCCCCCGGATCGTCTCCCAGAAGTCGTCCCATCCCGGGTCGGACCAGTCCCACTCCCCCCGCTCTTCGTTCCAGGCCAGCTTGTCGTCGGGGACCGTGATGCCCACGTCCCACAGCTTCGGCACGTAGGTCGAGAAGAACTCCTGGCGGAGGCTTTCGTTCGACCGCGTCTTGATGCCCCAGTAGATCAACATGTCCTTCTTCTTCGAAGCCGGTCCGAAGAAGTGCATGATCGGCCGCCACCAGCGGTCGACGGCATCCTGGAACATCTGGCGCTGCTCGTCCGTCCCGCTGACCAGCTCCAGCACCAGCTCCTCGCCGTGACGCAGATGCAGGGACTCCTCCGGACAGATCCGGCGCATGGCCCGCACGTACGGCATGTACGAGGCGTCGAGCAGCGCCTTCTGGTTGACCAGCGCGGCCCCGTCGATCAGCCACCCGATGACGGCGACGTCGCCCCAGCTGTACGTGGGGTAGTGGAAGACGTTGTGGAACTTCGTCCGGCCGTTGACCAGGTCGTCGAACATCTGCTCGCGGCTCTTCCCCAGGTCCTCGGCCACGCGGTAGAGGATCTGGCCGTGGCCCACCTCGTCCTGGACCTTGGCGGTCAGGGACAGCTTGCGCTTCAGGGTCGGAGCTCGGGGGATCCACTCGCGCTCGGGCAGGGCCCCCATCACCTCCGAGTTGGCGTGCATCTCGATGAACTTCAGCGCCGAGAGACGGTACTCGTCGGGCATCCAATCGCCGGCTTCGATCGTTTCGCCGGCGTCGATCCTCGCCTTGAATTCGGCCGTCCGTTCCTCGTAGGTCACCGAGATGGACCTCCTTCTCCCATCATGTTACCCGTCGCTGGGGTGCGGCTAGAGTGTGTGCTCCATGGCGAACGAGCATCAGCTCTCGACGCTTCTCGCAGACGCGGCCCGAGGTTCGTTCCCGGCTCCCGACGGATCGGTCGACGTCCTGGCGCCGCTACCGGGACCGACCCAGGCAGTCGTGGGCTTCACCGCTCACCACGTGATCGCGGCCGGCGTCACGTCCGACGAGGTCCACGACCGGCTGGATCCGGGAGACCTCGGCGCGGCGATGGGCACGCCGTTCCTGGCTTGGCTCGGCGAGCGACTGGGAGCCCGTCCGGGGATGCTGGACCTGGTGCTGATCACGTTCGGTGGGCAGGAGGACCGCTCGCCGATCGAGCTGGTCCCGAGGGACGACCTCGGCGAGCACCCTCGCGTGTCTCGATCGAGGCGGTACCGCGAGGACCTCCGGGTGTTCAGCGACCCGGACGGGGCCGGCGCGCTGATGCTCGGGCGCGGCCTGGCCGGCCGGTGGGAGGTCAGCGTGGAAGTCGACCCCGCCCACCGGGAGCGTGGCCTCGGCAGGACCCTGGCCGCGGCCGCCCGGCGCCTGGTCCCCCAGGACGAACCGCTCTTCGCGCAAGTCACGCCGGCGAACGTGGCCTCGCTGCGGGCTTTCCTCGCGGCCGGGTACCGCCCGATCGGCTCCGAGGTGCTGTTCCTGAAAGGAGATCGAGGATGACCGAGAGCTACCAACTCCTGATCGGCGGCGAGTTCCGCGATGCCGTTTCGGGCGAGACGTTCGAGACGATCGATCCCTCGACCGGTGAACCGTTCGCCACGGTGGCGAAGGGAGGCCCCAAGGACGCGCGACGGACCGTGGAAGCCGCGCGGGAGGCGTTCGACGAGGGCCCGTGGCCCAAGATGAAGGGCCGCGAGCGGGCTCAGCATTTGCTGAAGGTGGCCGACCTCGTCAAGCAGAACGCGGGCCACCTCGCCGAGCTGGAGGCCCGGGACGCCGGCCACACGATCCGCATGGCCAAGGGCGCGGACATCGGCATGGTCATCTCGACGTTCAGAGTGTTCGCCGAGATCGCCGCACGCGAGGTCGACGAGGAGCCCCTGCCGCGGAACCCCGGGTCGATGAACTACGTCCGGCGGGAGCCGATCGGGGTATGCGTCGGAATCACCCCCTGGAACTTCCCGATCCAGATGGCCGCGTGGAAGATCGCCCCCGCCATCGCCGCCGGGAACTCTGTGGTGATCAAGCCGGCCAGCTACACTCCGCTGACCACCCTGGAGATGGGACGGATCTGCGCGGAGGCCGGGATCCCCGAAGGCGTGGTCAACGTCCTCCCAGGCTCCGGTGGTGCCGTCGGCGAGGAGCTGGTCACGAACCCCTTGGTGGACAAGGTCGCTTTCACCGGGTCGACGGAGGTGGGCCAGCGCATCATGCAGCTCGCTTCGACGCACATCACCAAGTGCACGCTGGAGCTGGGCGGCAAGTCCGCGGCCGTGGTCCTGGACGACGTCGACCTGGACTACGCGGTCGACGGCGCGCTGTGGGGGGTGTTCTTCCACAACGGGCAGGTGTGTTCGGCGGGGACGCGCCTGCTGGTCCAGGGGTCGATCCTCGACGAGTTCCTGGCCGAGATGGCCAAGCGAACAGAAGGCATCAAGGTGGGTCCGGCCATGCACCCGTCCAGCGACATGGGACCGATCGTGTCGAAGTCCCAGCTGGAGACCGTTGAGCGGTACGTGGCCATCGGGCGAGCTGAGGGCGCCGACGTGACGGTGGGCGGCGAGCGCGCTCCGGTCGAGGGGCATGACGGCGGGTACTACTACCGACCCACGATCTTCTCGAA
>JBKPGU010000022.1:0-3917 GCA_046729535.1 Actinomycetota bacterium | reverse complement strand
GGCTCGATGCGGTCGTCGCCACCCATCCCCACCTCGACCACTTCGTGGGGCTACCGTCGGTACTGGCCCGTATCCCGGTGACCGTGGTGTTCGACTCCGGGTGCCAGACGCCGGAAAGCATCTCGCCGCCCTACAGGGAGTTCGTTCGCGCCGTCCGGGACGAAGGGATCCCCGAGCGTCACCCAGTGGCCGGGGATGTGATCGTCGTCGGTGACCTTCGGTTGGACGTCCTCAGCCCCGACCGTTGCTGGCAGAAGACGAACTCCGATCCGAACCACGACTCCATCGTCATCCTGCTGCGCCATCGCGGAGGGTCGGTGCTGTTCGCTAACGAGCCGGAGGGCCCGGCTCAACAGGCCATGCTCGACCGCGGCCGACCTCTCACAGCCATGGTCCTCAACGTGCCCCACCACGGGGCGGCAACCTCCATCCTCCCTTTCTTTCAGGCCGTCCATGCGCGGGTGGCCGCGGTGAGCGTCGGACCGAACCGCTTCGGCCATCCGGTGCCCCCGCACCCTTGAATGGCTGCGGTCCACCGGCGCGTTGGTGCTGCGAACCGACAAGGTTGGGGACATCGTCGTCCGGTTCGAAGGCTCGAGGCTCTCGATCAGCACTGACCGTTGACCCCCTTCACCGGTCACGTACCATCGGGGCGTGTCTGCTTCGTCTCCCGTCGTGGCGCTGTTCTGGGGGGAGGACGAGTTCCTGCTCCGCCAAGCGGCCCTGGAACTCCTCGAGGCCCAGGGGCTTCACGGCACCGAGGTCGAGGGCGCCGATTGGCAGGGCGGTGAGCTGTTCGACCTGGCCACTCCCTCCCTGTGGGGAGATCGGCGAGCGTTGCTCATCAGCGGTTGTCAGCATCTCGCCGAACAGGGCGCTCGGGAGCTCCGGTCGTACCTCGAGGCACCCTCGCCGGAGGCCCTCTGCGTGATGACGCTGGTGACCCGGGGCAAGTCGCCGGCGCTGGCGAAGGCGGTTCAGGGACCACGGACCTTCGTCAAGCAGGTCGCCATCCGGCGTCAGGACCTGCCGAAGTGGATACTCGAGCGGGCCCGGGTCAGGGGCGCGGGGTTGACGCCTGGGGCGGCAGCCGCGCTGCAGGCCACACTGGGCGAGGACCCCGCCACGCTTGATCAGGCGGTCGAGCAGCTGGCCGACGCCTTCCCGGGGACCGCCGTCGGCCCTGATCAGGTGAAGGCCCAATTCGAAGGGCTCGGAGAGCAGCGCGTGTGGGACCTGTGCGACCGGGCGTTCTCGGGACGGGCCTCAGAGGCGCTGGTGGTCCTCCATTCCCTGCTGGCCGGCCACGATGATCCCTTGCTCATCCTGGGGGGTATCGCGTCAAGGCTCCGAGACCTGCTGAAGGTGCAGAGCCTCCCCGACCGTATCCCGCCCGCGGAGGCCGCCCTGGCGGCGGGGCTGCGCTTCGACTGGCAGGTCCGCCGGTACCGGGAGCAGGCCAGGCGCTATACCCCGGAGGAGATGGCCCAGCTTCATTCGCGGGTGGGCGAATCGGACCGTGCCCTGAAAGGTGGAGTGGCGGGAGACGTGGTCCTCGCGGCACTGGTGGCGACGATATCCGGAGAGAAACAGGCGGCTCTGGACGTGCCGATCCGGGTCAGTCGCTGACTAGGGGGGCGAACGCGCCCACGCCGGTACCCCGGCGCGTCTTGGAGTGCTAGCCCGCAGTGCCCGCGTTGACCTGGCGGGCCAGCCTGGACTTCCTGCGGGCGGCGGCGCGCTTGTGGACGGCGCCTTTCGAAACAGCCTTGTCCAGGTTCCGAGCCGCCTCGCGGAAGAGGTCGCCGGCATCCGCCTGACCGCTCCCCGCCGCGGTTCGAACCTTCTTCGCCTGCGTCTTGAGCTCGGTCCGGACGCTCTTGTTCCGCACCCGACGGCCTTCGTTCTGTCGGTTCCGCTTGATCTGTGACTTGATGTTGGCCATAGGGCGGCGATTCTAGCAGCGGGGAAAGCGGCCCCTTCGCGCCGAAAGCACAGACCCGACCGCGTACCCTTCCTGACGAGCCGATGGACCAGTCCCTGATCCGCAACTTCTGCATCGTCGCGCACATCGACCACGGGAAGTCGACGCTGGCCGATCGCTTCCTCGACCTCACGCACGCGGTGGCGGCTCGTGCGATGCGCGAGCAGTACCTCGACCGGATGGACCTCGAACGCGAGCGGGGCATCACCATCAAGGCTCAAACCGTCCGGTTGCGCTATCCGACCGACGGGCAGGATTTCGAGCTCAATCTGATCGACACGCCCGGGCACGTCGACTTCACGTACGAGGTGTCGCGGAGCCTGGCCGCGTGCGAGGGAGCCATCCTGTTGGTCGACGCCGCCCAGGGGATCGAAGCGCAGACGCTGGCCAACCTCCACCTGGCCCGGGACGCCGGACTGGTCATCGTCCCGGCGGTCAACAAGATCGATCTGCCGGCGGCGGACCCCGACGAAGTGAGCCGTGAGCTGGCAGAGCTCGTGGGGTGCGAGCCTGAGGAAGTCATTCGGATATCGGCAAAAACCGGCGATGGTGTGCCGGAACTCTTGGAGGCGGTGATCGCCCGGGTCCCGCCGCCGACCGGGAGGGTCGAACCCGACTCCCCGCTCCGGGCCCTCATCTTCGACTCGAGCTACGACACCTACCGGGGGGTCATCGCCTACCTCAGGGTGTTCGACGGCCAGATCGGGTCACGAGCCCGCATCCTCCTGATGTCCCGCAAGGTGACGTCCGAAGCCGAAGAGGTCGGCGTGTTCGCCCCGGACGCGACGCCCATCCCGTCGCTGTCCGCCGGCGACGTGGGCTACCTGGTGACGGGGGTGAAAGATGTTCGGCAGGCGAAGGTGGGGGACACCGTAACGCTCGCCTCCAACCCGGCCAAGCAACCGCTGTCGGGCTACCGCGAACCGAAGCCCATGGTGTGGAGCGGGCTGTACCCGGCGGAAGGCGGTGACTATCCAGTGCTGCGAGACGCCCTCGACAAGCTGAAGCTCTCGGATGCCTCTCTGGTCTACGAGCCCGAGTCTTCCCAGGCGCTCGGGTTCGGTTTCCGATGCGGGTTCCTAGGGCTCCTGCACATGGACATCGTCAAGGAGCGATTGGAACGGGAATTCGGCCTGGAGCTCATCGCCACCGCGCCCAACGTGGAGTTCCGCGTGATCAGGAATCAGGAGATCATCAGCGTGCACAACCCCTCGGAGATGCCGCAGCCCGGGACGTATGACTACGTCGAAGAGCCGTACGTGCTGGCCACGGTGGTCACGCCGGCCTCCGTCCTCGGGCCAGTGATGGAGCTGTGTCAGCAGCGCCGGGGGACGCTCCAGGAAATGAAATACCTCTCCACCGACCGGGTCGAGATCCACTACCTGTTGCCACTGGCCGAGATCATCTTCGATTTCTTCGACCTGCTGAAGTCGCGAACCCGTGGGTACGCCAGCCTCGACTACGAACACTGGGGGTACGAGAAGTCGGACCTGATTCGGGTCGACATCTTGCTTCAGGGCGAGCCGATCGACGCCTTCTCCTCTGTGGTGCATCGGGAGAAGGCGGCCACGTACGGCAGGCAGATGGCCGAACGACTCCGCGAGCTGATCCCACGCCAGATGTTCGAGGTGGCCATCCAGGCGGCCATCGGAAGCCGGATCATCGCTCGCGAGACCGTGAGGGCGAAGCGCAAGGATGTGCTCGCCAAGTGCTACGGCGGCGACGTCACCCGGAAGCGGAAGCTTCTGGAACGACAGAAGGAAGGGAAGCGGCGGATGCGGCGTGTCGGCCGGGTGGACGTGCCGCAGGAGGCGTTCATCGCCGCCCTTCGCGTGGACCAGCAGCCGGCGGGGAGCAGCCGTGACCGCTGACCGCCTCACGTCCGCAGTCGAACGAGCGGGGCTCTACGCGCACATCCCGTTCTGCCTGACGC
>JBKPGU010000021.1:0-14047 GCA_046729535.1 Actinomycetota bacterium | reverse complement strand
CCTGCCGGGTGATCCCCTTGCCGGCGGCGGTGGCCACCCGGCTCACGTTGAAGCTGGTCGGGATGAGCTTCTCCACGCCAACGTTCCCGATCGCCGACGCCGCTTTCGTGGCGGAATCCAGGAGCTTCTGGGCCTGGTCGTCTGCGTCCTTGGCCGAAACCCTTCCGTTCGCCATGCTATCGAGGGTGTCGGAGAGCGTCGGGTAGAAGAAGTACAGGTTCGGGGGGACCACCTGCCGATCGGAGGGGAACGCCGCGACGAACCGCTGGGTCAGCGAGCCGACCGCCGCGGCCTCCCGGTCTTTCAGCTTCTTGGCCTTGCTCGATTGGATCGAGGCTACGGTCACCGCGAGGCTGCTGACCAGCACAAGCACGCCGAGCGAGATGAGGAACCACCGGCGCCTGAAGATCGGCGGCTTCCGAACGACCAGCTGCGGCCGAGGAGGCGCCGCCACCACACGTCGCCCACGCGGGCGTCGCTTGCCCTTGATCGCCATACGGTTGTCCTTCGCTGGTATCCGGTATCCGGGCTTTCGCCCTCTCCATCCTCGGGCCGGCGCCTACTTCTTCAGCAGACGGGTGATGAGGATGGAGAGTTCGTAGAACACTAACAGGGGAACCATGAGAGCGGACATGGTGAACCAATCCTGGCTGGGGGTGATCACCGCGGCGAACACCGCGATGGCGAGGACCGCGTAGCGCCGCCCTTGCCGGAGCTTGCGGCTGGACAGGACCCCGACCAGCGTCAGGAAGATCAGGATCAGCGGGAATTCGAACGACACCCCGAACGCAACGATCAGCAGGACCACGAACGCGAGGTACTTCCCGATGGTCAGCACTGCCACGATGCGTGTCGTCCCGGCGAATCCCAGCAGGAAGTCGAGGCCCTTCGGGAGCGTGAGCATGGCGAACCACGCCCCGAGCGTGAATAGGGCCAGGGAGGAAAGCACGAACGGAAGCGCGAATCGGCGCTCCCGGGACGACAAGCCTGGAGTGACGAACATCCACAGCTCGTACAGGACCACCGGCAGTGCCAGGATGACGCCCAGGAACGCCACGAGCTTGATCTTGATGAGGAACGGTTCGACGGGGCTGGTGAAGGCCAGCTCGCACGGTTGTTTGGGGTCGATGGCCAGGGTCGGGTGGCGCACCATGAACCGGCAGAAAGGGTTCGATAGGAACCGGAACACGCGTGGGTACAGGAACCACGCCCCGACGGCCCCCAGGGCCACCGCGCCCACCGATACGATGAGGCGCGTCCGGAGTTCCTCCAGGTGGCCAACGACCGTCATCGAGGCGGTGGGATCGCGCCTCCGGCGGCGAAGCCTCAGCGCCACGGCCCTCGGTCGGTAAGGAAGGGGTCCTGGATCGACGCCAGCAGGGCCTGCCTAGGCCCGAGGGCTGGACCCGTTCGGCCCCGACTCCCCAGCCGGGTCCGTTGGGGCAGCTTGCGACACCGGTGGCTGGTCACCGGCCTGGGCTCCGGGCGCCGCGGCATCGGGGATGGTGGAGGGTGCGCCGCCGCCGCCGGCGGGCTCGTCCTTGACGTCCACTTCCAGCTCGCGGCGAAGGTCGGTCGACGCCCGGCTGAATTCGTTCAGCGAGCGCCCGAGGGTCCTGCCGATCTCGGGAAGCCGCTTCGGCCCGAACACGATGAGGGCCACGATCAGGATGACGATCAGTTCGGTGGGACCGATGTTGAACACGGAGGCTCCTGCCGGATAGAGGTCTGCCAGGCCCTCTACCTGCGGATTCTACCACCGGGCCCTTTTCCCAGCCGCCGGTTGGAGATCCGCTCCAGGAGATCCTGCGACCGCTCGGTCCGCTTCCGCACGTCCTCCAAGAGCGGCTGGACGTCCTGCTGGTACTTCGCCAGCGACCCCGACAGGTCCCTGACGGTCCTGATCATGGTCAGCACGATGCCCGCGATGATCGCGGTCGAGACGATGCCGACCGCGATGACGATGACGATGGGCAGCACGGCCGGAGGATAACAGGAGGGAGGGAGGGCGGGGGTCGGCCTCACCCATCCAGCTCGACGCCCGCGGAAGCCAGGAGCGCGACAACCTTGCGGTCAGCGGGCTTCTGGACCGTGCCCATGCAGCCAGGACACGAGAAACCGGTACGAGCCCTCGCCGACCCGGTCCCTGAGCGAGAGCGGGATGGACTCCGGGGTCATGTCGACTTCGCCGCACCATGGACTTGTCGTCCGGATCGTGGTCATCACGCTCCCGATATCGGACGATCCCCCGAGGTGCTTGAGTTGATGAACGGCCAGACCCGTGCGTCAGCGGGGCGGGCCCCGCCGGTACAGAGCGAGGGTCCGTCGAGCAGTGTCCTCGACCACGCCCGCCAGCTCGGGCGGCTCGATCACTCGAGCCTCTCCTCCCAGCCTCAGGACCAGCTTGGCCACCCATGGAAGGTCCTTGGTTGGCAAGATCGCCTCGGTCCAACCGTCGCCGAGAGCCAGCACGCGTTCCGTCTCGTAGTACTCGAGCACCCACCTCGCGGCCGGCCCCAGGTGGAGGCGGACCGGCACGTCGCGCTCCGAGCGCGTGTAGAGGGGCCGGCCCGCTCCGGCCAGCCCCCGCGGCTCGAAATGCCCCCCGGTACGGCGAGCCCCGCGGATCCGGTCCACGCGGAACAGGCGCTCTCCGTTCACCTGGGCATCCCAGGCGACCACGTACCAGTTCCCCAAGGCGGAGAAGACGTGCTCGGGCTCGATCCGCCGAGATGTCAGCTCGTCGCGGGATGCCGTGTAGTACTCGACGTCAAGCGCCTCGCGCAAGTCGACGGCCGACCTCACCGTGGCCAGGGCCCGGGCGGCGTGTCCTCCGGCCCCAACGGCCACCCGACCTGCCAGGCTCTCCAGCACCTCCTTGCCCATCCCGGTCTCGATCTTCTCCAGGGCCGAGATCAGGGCCGGGGCCTCCTCCAGGCCCGGTGCGCCCAGGAGCGCCTTCCCCTTCAGGTACAGGGCCAGTGCCTCAGAGTGGCTCAGCCGAACCGGGCGAGAGAAGTAGTCGGCCATCCCCACCCACACCTTCCGTTCCTCGACCTGCACGTCGATGAGGTCGCCCGGACCGTACGGAGGGAGGCCCGAGACGAACAGCAGGTTGAGGTCCTCCAGAAGCTCGTTCTCTCCGATGCCGAACAGGCGGGAGACCTCGGCCACCTCGGTTCCCGGATGACGGATGAGGTACGGGACGATGACCAGGAGGCGACGGAGACGCTCCGAGGCCTTCCCCGTCTGTCGCCCGGCCTGCCCGCTCATGCCCCGGCCTTCTTGGCGGAGAGCACGGCTTCCAGGCGGGCCACGATCTGGTCGCGGATCGCCTTCGGCGAGTACAGGCGGGCGTCGGGTCCGAACGAGAGCACCCAGGAGACGAAGGTCTCCGTCTCGCTGGCCGGAACCTCCACCTCGACCCATCCGTCCTTCCTGGTCCTGAGGATCTTGGCCCCGGTGGTATCCGACAGGGCCCACCATGCGACCTTGGGGCTGAACGCGATCCGTGCTGCCCCGGCCGGCTTCCCCAGCCCCCACGGACCGGCCTCCAGCTGGGCGGACGCGTCGAACCCCTGGGGGGGTGCCGACGCGGGACCGACGTCCTTCACCGCCGAGAACAGGCGAGACA
The DNA here is from genome assembly GCA_046729535.1 of Actinomycetota bacterium. GTDB lineage: Bacteria > Actinomycetota > UBA4738 > UBA4738 > UBA4738 > JBKPGU01. Next base: position 10,413 of record JBKPGU010000021.1, on the reverse strand, counting down.
GCCGGAACGAACGGAGCTCCCCACGTCCTCGATCGAGGCCCACGAGGTACCAGTTGCCGCTCCGAAAGGTCAACGAGTACGGGTCCACCACTCTCAGGCCGGCCTTGCCCTGGGCCGGCCGGTACCGGAAGCGGATGGCACGGCGCCTAGCGAGCGCGTCGGCGATGGTGCCCAGGTGCGGACCCGAGCGGTCGGCGCCCGGTGCGGCCTGGCGTTCGGCCATCGCGGCCAGGACGTTGGTCTCGGTGCCTGTGGAGAGCTTCTGAAAGGCCCGCTCGGCCTCGTCGTCCTCGCCCGGCGCGTGAGCCGCCACGAACAGGGCCCACACCTCTTCGGCGCTGAAGGTGAGCTCCGGCAGGTAGTACCGCTCCTTCGGGATGCGATAGCCCTGGTCCACCTCCCACGCGTCCGTCGGCTCCAGCTCGACGGGGATCCCCGCCTCCCTGAGGGTGTCCTTGTCGCGCTCGAACATGCGTTTGGCCGACGCGGAGTCGGACTGCTGGTAGGCGGGCATCAACTCGCGGATCCGTTCGAAGGTCAGCGGCCGACGCGACTCCAGGAGGAGGGCGACCAGGTTGATCAGGCGCTCCAACGGATGCACGGCCCGATGATAATTCCCACATGCATCCGCTCTCGCCGATCGCCCTGATCCGTCACCTCTTGGCGGGCGGCCCGTGATCCGGCTGCGCCGCGCCACCGTCCTGGAGGTGATCGAGGAGCGTCCGGGATCCATCCTGCTCTCGGTGGAGGTGGAGGGCGAGGACGGCCCGGCGCACGCCGTGGCCTACCCCGACCTCTCGGGCATCGCGCGTCCCGGCGACCGTGTGCTCCTCAACACGACCGCGGTGTGGCTGGGTCTGGGAACCGGCGGGGTCCACTTCGTGGTGTCCGTGGAAGGGACCAGCGCCACGGAGGCTGAGGGAACCGGACGAACGATGAAGCTTCGGTACACCCCGCAGCAGGTCCGCGTCGTGGCGGCGGAGGAAGAGGACAGCCCGTACCGGGACGTGCTGGAACAGGCCGCCGGCCTGGACGGTACGCCGGTGGTGTGGGTACCCCTGCATTCGATGATCGGACCGGCCGTCGCCGGGGCTGTGGCCGCCGGTGCATCCCGGGTGGTCTACGTCATGACCGACGGCGCATCGCTCCCCGCCGCGTTCTCTCGGCTGGCCGCCGACCTCCACGTGTCCGGCTTGCTGGACTCGGTGGTCACGTGTGGGCAGGCCTTCGGCGGCGACCTGGAGGCGGTGAACGTCTTCACGGGGCTCCTGGCCGCGCGTCTCGCCGCGCGGGCTGACGTGATCGTGGTGGGCGACGGGCCTGGTAACACGGGCACGAACAGCATATGGGGCGCCTCTGACATCGAATCGGCGATGAGCCTCAACGCCGCGGCCATCCTGCAGGGACGCCCTGTGGCCGCCCTGCGGGTGAGCTTCGGCGACACCCGCGAGCGACACCGCGGGGTCTCCCATCACTCGCTCACCTCGCTGTCGCGGGTCACCCTGAGGCCCGTGCACGTGGCCGTCCCGGCCCTGGACGACGAACCGCGCCGGGCCGAGATCTGGGATTCACTGCGCGAGGCGGGCCTCGACGAGAAGCATCAGTTGGTGGAAGTCACCGGACAGCCCGCCCTGGACCTCCTGGCCGAACGCGGCATCCACCCCGAATCGATGCGACGATCGGTCGCCGACGACCCGGCGTTCTTCCTGGCCGCAGGGGCGGCTGGGGTGCTGGCCGGCCGTATGGCCGCCGGAGACCGGGCCTGGTCCCGATCCCCGACCGACGAGCGGCAGCCCGAGGGGTAATCGAGGGCCCGATCAGCGGCAGGTCGAAGCACCAAGACGAGCGCTGCCCCCCGCAACAGGATGGCGACCACGGGCTCTCCCCTACTCCAGGTCGGACAGGTCGATGGCCTCGTTGACGTTCGAGGTGTTTCCCCCCGGCCTTGGACCTCCATCGATGACGTACACCGTCGACCCGACGGCCACCACGGCCAGCCCGTGGCGTGGATGCGGGAGCGGCGGCAGCGAGCGCCACCGCCCCACTTCGACGTCGTAGGCCTCGACCTCCTCCAGCGCCACCGGGGCCGGGGACTCTCCCCCGGCGGTCACGATGAGGCCGTTCGCGGTCCCCGCAGCGGCAAGGCCACCACGGGGGGTCGGGAGGTCGGGCAGCCTCTTCCATCGGCCTTTCGCCGTGTCGAAGCGTTCGGCAGCCGCGAGGTTGGTGAATCGGCCCACGATGCGACCGCCCATGGCGAAGACCTGCCCGCCGAACGCCGCGACCCCGAGATGCTGGCGCGGCGTGATCAGTCCCGGTGCCAACGACCATGCTTTCGAGTCCGGATCGAAGACCATCGTTCGCTCGGCGCGGCCGGTCTCGGAGATCACGCCGCCCACCACGAACAGCCACCCGCCCGCCGCCGCCGCGCCCCCGGCAGCTCTGGGCTCGGGCATGTCCGGCAACCGTTGCCATCCGCCGTTCTCCAATGCGAACGCCTGGGTGGTTGGCTGGGTCAGCCCGGGGCCCAGGTACCCGCCGAACACGTAGATGGTTCCGTCGAGCCCGGCAGCCATGGGATGGTTCACGGCGATCGGGAGGTCCGGTGCCGCCGACCATGTGCGGCCGGCCGTGTCGTAGGCCTCAACCGTGGCCACGGTGCTGCGGTCAGGGGCGAATCCGCCGACGACGTAGATCCGCTCTCCCGCCTGTGCCGCGGACACCTCGCTGCGCTTCGACGGCGCCGACGGGAGCTCCACCCATCGCAGTCGGCCCGGCGTTGACGGTGAAAGCGAAGCCGCCGGGGAGGTGGTCGCCGCGCCTGAGACCGACCCCGGCGGCGTGGGCTGCGACCCCTCCTCCGACGTGCACGCCGCCAGCCCGAGGAGCACGACGAGGAGCCACGAACGTCGAACCCAGCGGCTCATCTCAGTATCGATCGAGCTCTCTGAGGCGGTCGTCGGATATCCCGAAGAAGTGGGCGATCTCGTGGACCACGGTGTGGCCGACCAGTCGCTTCAGGTCCTCCTCGTCGAAGGCTTGGCGGCTGATCGAGGACCGGAACAGCGTGATCCTGTCCGGGAGAACGCCGAAGTAGCTGGAACCCCGCTTGGTGAGCGGGATCCCTTCGTACAGGCCGAGCAATCCCGGGTTCCCTCGCGGCGGACGGCCCTCGATCAGGATCTCCACGTTGTCCAGCTTCTCCTGGACCCATCTGGGCAGCCCGTCGAGCGCTTCGGCGACCAGTTCCTCGAACCGCTCCGCCATCACGTCCATGCGCCGTCGTTCTGCTGGCCCAGCGACATCATCCGACCGAGTGGTAGGCAGCGAGGTCGAGGGCCTCGTTGACGTCGGAGAACGAGAACCCAGCCGCGCGCCCGCCGGCCATCACGTACACCACGTTCCCCACCGCGGCGACGCCCACGCCGTGGCGGGGGGTCGGCATCGGCGGGAGCCGGAGCCAACGCCCGCTCCGCACGTCGAACCCGTCGACCTCGTCGAAGGCGCCTCCGGCCTCGCCGCCGGCCGTCACGATCAATCCGTTGGCTGTCGCGGTGGCTGCGAGGCCACCCCGCGGGACCGGCATGGACGGCCACCGCGTCCAGGTCCCCGCTGCCGGGTCGTATGACTCCGAGGCGCCCACTCCCGACTGCAGGTCGCCCGTGCGGCCGCCCATCACGTAGAGGCGACCGGAGCTGGCGGCGACGCCGAGGTGTTCCCGGCGGGTGGGAGGGCCTTCCGCGGTCGACCACGAACGAGAGGACGGATCGAACACCATCATCATCGTAGCGAGCCCGTCGCCTCGAACCCCGCCCGCCACGTACAACCGCCTGGCCACGGCGGCCGCCCCGCCGGCCGCGCGCGGTTCCGGCATCGGCGGCAAGGACTCCCAACCGTCGTCTCGAAGGGCGAATGCCTTGGTGGATGGGTGTGCCAGCCCGGGGCCCAGGTACCCGCCGAAGACGTAGAGCGTGCCGTCCAGCTCCGCCGACATGGCGTGGTTGACCCCGACGGGAAGATCAGGAGCCCTCGACCATTTCCCACCAGCGGGATCGAACACGTCGACGTCGGGAAGGGTCCGGTCCGCGGTCAGCCCGCCGATCAAGTAGATCCGCTCTCCCACTGCAGTGGCGGTGACCTCTCCCCGATCCGACATGACCGACGGTAGTTCGTCCCACGTGAACGTGCCGTCGGCGATCCTTGCCGACACCGCGGAGGAGGGTCGCGATGGCGCTGGTCCCGCACCCCCCGTGCACGCCGCCGCGACGACCAGGACCCCGCACGCCAGATGATGGAGCGGACGCCGGCCGGTCATCACCATGTTCTACGGGTCCCCAGCACGGCCAGGCCTTCGTCCCGGTCTCGAGCCCTCTACATGTGCGCGATGAGCTGCTCGACACGCTCATCGACGGCCCGGAACGGGTCCTTGCACAGTACGGTCCGCTGGGCCTGGTCGTTGAGCTTCAGGTGCACCCAGTCCACGGTGTAGTCACGGCGCTTCTGCTTTGCCTGACGAATGAACTCTCCACGCAGCCGTGCCCGCGTGGTCTGCGGCGGCTCACGCATGGCTCGCTGAACCTGCTTGTCGGGCACCACGCGCGTCATCTTCCCCCGGCGCTCCATCAAGTAGTAGAGGCCTCGTTCCCGATTCACGTCGTGATACGCCAGGTCCATCAAGGCGATGCGGGGATGGGACAGGGGCACGCCATTCCTGGCGCGATACCGCTCGACCAGGACGTGCTTCGCGACCCAGTCGACCTTCTCCACGAGGCGCTCCGGTTCCCCGGCCGCAAGTGCGTCGAGGGCGGTGCCCCATTCGTGGAGGATCCGGGCGGAGAGCTCGTCCGCGCCGCGACGCTCGAGGAACCGCGACGCTCGGTCGAAGTACTCGTTCTGGATGTCGATGGCCGATAGCTCGCGACCCGTGGCCAGCTTGATCTTCCGTTTGCAGGTGATGTCGTGCGAGACCTCGCGGATCGCGCGGATGGGGTTCTCCAGCGTGAGGTCGCGCATGACCGTGTTCTCTTCGACCATCCGAACGACCAGGTCGGTCACCCCGATCTTCAGGAACGTGGTGAACTCGCTCATGTTCGAGTCGCCCACGATGACGTGGAGCCGACGGAACCGCTCGGCGTCGGCGTGAGGCTCGTCGCGGGTGTTGATGATGGGACGGGACCTGGTGGTGGCGGACGACACGCCCTCCCAGATGTGCTCGGCCCGTTGCGAGAGGCAGAACTGCGCTCCACGCGGCCCGTGCAACACCTTCCCGGCACCGCAATAGATCTGCCGCGTCACGAAGAACGGGATGAGGATGTCGGCGATCCGGGCGAACTCCCCCTGCCGGGCCACCAGATAGTTCTCGTGACACCCGTAGGAGTTCCCCGCGGAGTCGGTGTTGTTCTTGAACAGATAGACGTCCCCCGAGATACCTTCCTCGTGGAGGCGGACCTCTGCCGCTGCCAGCAGCGCCTCGAGGATGCGTTCGCCCGCCTTGTCGTGGGCGATGAGGTCGACCACGCTGTCGCATTCGGGCGTGGCGTACTCGGGATGCGAGCCGACGTCCAGGTAGAGCCTTGCCCCGTTCTCCAGGAACACGTTCGACGAGCGCCCCCAGTGCACGACCCGCCGGAACAGGTAGCGGGCGACCTCGTCGGGTGACAGGCGACGCTGCCCGCGGAACGTGCAAGTGACGCCGTACTCGTTCTCCAGGCCGAAGATGCGCCGGTACACCAGCCCAGTTTAGGCGCCACCCCAGCCCTCAGAGGGAGCCGGGAGCTGATGAATCGCCCCTCGTCACTGCAGGGAACGCTACCCCTGCACCACGAACGTCCCGCGCATCTGGAGCGGATGGATATCGCACCGGAACGTGTACGGGCCGGCTTCCAAGGCCCCCACGCGGTACGTCACGACCTTTGGGCCGACGACGATATCGCCGACGAAAACCGAGACGCCCCCCTTCTGGATGTCCACGTTATGCGTGTTGCTGTCCTCGTTGTCGAACCTGATCGTGAAGGGTATGCCGGCCGGAGCCGCCAGGCACTCGGGGTCGAACGCGGTGTCCATCACCGTGATCCGAAGCTGGGTGCCCGAGGGCTTGCATGACGTCCCAGCGCTGGCCGGTCCTCCCGGAGTCGTGCCACCACCGCCGCATGCCCCGCCGGCGACGGCACCGGTCAGCAGGATCGGAAGGAGCCTGTTCAAGTGGCCTAGGACGCGGACCCCGCGAGCATCGAGGCAAGCTCGTCGTCGGCCAGCCGGCGGAACTTCCGGCGGCCTCGGTTCCGGTCGAGCACAGCTCCCTCCAGGTTCGGGGCGTCCACGGGCTTCTCCTCGACCGTGGAGAGCGCCCGAGTCGCCGCCTGTACCGCCTCGGCCAGTGCCAGGCCGTCGCGGTACGCGCCCCGGAGCGCCTCGGTGAGCTCCTCGGAACGCCCGCCCATGGCCACGTAGCCCTTCTCGTCGGCGACGCTCCCGTCGAACAGGATGTGGAACATCTCGTTCTCTCCGGGGCTCTCCCCCACTTGCCCGACCAGGAGCTCAACCTCGTACGGCTTGATCTGGCCCGTGAAGATCATCGCCAGGGCCTGGGCGTACGCGTTTGCGATGGTCTTCGCGGTGACATCCTCGCGGCCGTACGAGTAGCCACGGAGGTCGGCCAGGCGGACCCCGGAGATGCGAAGGTCCTCGAACTCACTGTACCTCCCGACGCCGGCGAAGGCGATCCGATCGTAGATCTCCGAGATCTTGTGGAGGGTTCCGCTGGGGTTCTCCGCCAGGAACAGGATGCCGTCCGCGAACTCCAGTCCGACCACCGACCGGCCTTTGGCGATCCCCTTGCGGGCATACTCGGAACGGTCCTTGATGAGCTGTTCGGGGGGGACATACGGCTGGAAACTCACACGTCGTCCTGGGTCTCGCGGGCCTGACTACCTCCGTGTTCCTTCTGGGCTTCCCCGGATCCGCCCACGATCGCTTCGAACGCCACCTTCACGTCCTCCTCGGAAACCTCGCTCACGCCGTCCGCGGTGATTGTCCTAACGGTCGGATAGATGCCCCGGAGGGGGTTGGGGCCGCCGGTGGCCATGTCCTCCTGGGAGGCGTCGTACAGGGCCTCCACCGCTGCCCGGGTGGCAGCCGTGAGGTCCAACCCGGGCCGCCACCGCTTCTTCAGCGTGCCCCGGGCGTGCATCGAGCCTGAGCCGTTGGCATGGAAGTCCGTCTCCTCCCACCGACCACCCGTCGCGTCGTACCGGAAGATGCGCCCCTCACTGCGGCGTTCGTCGTACCCAGCGAACAGCGGAACGACCACGAGTCCTTGCAGGGCCATGGGGAAGTTCTGGCGGATCAGCTGGGCCAGTCGGTTGGCCTTCCCCTCCAGCGACAGCCGGTCCCCTTCGACCTTCTCGTAGTGCTCGAGCTCGGTCTGGAAGAGCCTGACGATCTCGGTCGCTTGCCCAGCGGCGCCGGCGATGGCCACCGCGGATGTCTCGTCGGCGGGGAAGACCTTGTCGATGCGCTCGTCGGCGATGCTGAATCCCTCCGTGGCCCGGCGGTCGCCCGCCATCACGACCCCGCCTTCGAACTTCAGGGCCAGGACGGTCGTGCCGTGAGAGACGTCGAACGGGGTTGCGCCTTCCGAGGTGGGATTGAACGGCGACACATTGGCCCGGACCAGATCGCCGAAACTGGGGTTGGCGCGGAGGGGATAGGAGCGGCCGGGAAACCCGTCGAGGAACCCGTCCAGGGGCTCAGTCACTCCCCGCCCTTCTGGACGTACGATTTCACGAACTCCTCGGCGTTCTCTTCCAAGACTGAGTCGATCTCGTCGAGGATGTCGTCCATCTCCTCCTTGAGCTTCTCGACTCGTTCGGTGCCGCCGGCCTGGTCCGCGTCAGCCGACGAGCCGCCCCCCTTGCGTTCGGTTCGCTTCTGCTCTCGCTCCTGAGGCACGGTGGCGCTCCTTCCATCGGTGAGACTCACCCTATTCTAGGGGGAGCCCGGGCGCCTCCAGCGGAAGCCTCGGCCCGCGGAACCGGGCTAGCGCTGGATCGCGGCGATGAGGTCGGCCGCCGTCTCCGACTCCTCGAGCAGGTGCTCCACGTGCTCCCTGGTCCCCTTCAGCGGCTCGCGGGTGGGGACGCGCTGAAGGGCCTGGAGCCCGATGTCGAAGATGATCGAATCCCACGAGGCGGCGGCGATCGACTGGGGGAAGCGCTCGATGCAGCGGCCCCGGAAGTAAGCCCGCGTGTCCTCCGGCGGGTTCATCGTGGCCCGTTCGATCTCTTTCTCCGGGACCAGGCGCTGGATCTGTCCCGACTCCACCAAGCGGTGGTAGAGCCCTCGGGACCGACGCACGTCGTGGTACTGGAGATCGATCATGGCGAGCTTCCCGTCCCGCCAGTCCAGCCCGCCACGTTCGCGATAGGCCTCCAGCATCCGGTACTTGGCCACCCAGTCCAGCTCGCGCGACATCGACAGCGGGTCTTCTTCGATGCCGCTGAGCACCGTTTCCCACCACTGCAGGAGATCGCTGTACTCAGCGATGGGCTCGGATTCCTTCACGTACTTCTTGGCATGGTCGAAGTACTCCCACTGCAACTCGAGGGGCCGGACCCGCCGGCCGTCCTTCATCCGCACGGTCTGCTTGCAGGAGATGTCCCACGACACCTCGTGCAGCGCGGCGACCGGAGCTTCCAGCGAGAGGTCGGGCAGCAGTTCGTCCTCGATCAGCTTGAGGATCAGTGCGGTGGTGCCCACTTTCAGGTACGTGGCCACCTCGGACATGTTGGCGTCGCCGACGATGCAGTGCAGGCGGCGGTACTTCTCGGGGTCGGCGTGCGGCTCGTCCCGGGTGTTGATGATTGGGCGCTTGAGGGTGGTCTCCAGGCCGACCTCGGCCTCGAAGAAATCGGTCCGTTGCGATATCTGGTAGCGGATCTTGCGGGCTTCCTCCCTGGCACTCTCCGCTCCGACCTTCCCCGCTCCCGTGAAGATCTGCCGGGTGACGAAGAACGGCGTCAGGTCCCGCACGATCCGGGTGAAGGGCGTTCTCCGGTCGACCAGGTAGTTCTCGTGGCAGCCGTACGAGTTGCCCTTGCCGTCCGTGTTGTTCTTGTAGATGGCGATGCGCTGGCCGGGGGCCAGCACCTCCTGCATGGCGTCCAGCGAACGCTCCAGGATGCGTTCCCCCGCCTTGTCGTGCACGACCAGCTCCCGGGCGCTCGCGCACTCCGGCGTCGAGTACTCGGGATGGGCATGATCGACGTAGTATCGAGCCCCGTTGGGGAGGATCACGTTGGCCAGGCCCAGGTCCTCCTCCACCGGCTGTCGCTCCTGCACCGGCTCGAACCCTCGTGCGTCGCGGAGCGGTGATTCCTGCTCGTAGTCCCACCGGATGCGGCGGAGGGTTCCGGCGTAGGAGTTGATCAGCAGAGACGAGGACAGGACCGGGTTGAAGTCGGACGCACCCGGACCGGCGATCCCGTACTCGGTCTCGATGCCGATGACCTTGGGGATAGCCATGCGGTCTGCTAGAGGTACTGCCCGGCGTTCACCCGCTCGACCTGGCGGCCCTCGCCACTGTGGTCGCCCAGGAGCGTGCGCACGTACACGATCCGCTCGCCCTTCTTCCCGGAGATCCTGGCCCAGTCGTCCGGGTTGGTCGTGTTCGGCAGGTCCTCGTTCTCCTTGAACTCGTCCCGGATGGCCGCGACCAGGTCCTCCAGCTTCAGACCCTTCTCGCCTTGGCTGAGCAGCCGCTTGATGGCCATCTTCTTGGCACGGCGCACGATGTTCTCGATCATCGCGCCCGAGTTGAAGTCCTTGAAGTACAGGACTTCCTTGTCGCCCGACTGGTAGGTCACCTCGAGGAAACGGTTCTCCTCGGACATGGCGTACATGCGGTCGACGGTGACGTCGATCATGCGCTTGACGGCCCGCTTCTTTTCGCCCCGCGACGATTGCAGCTCGTCCTCGTGCAATGGCACGTCCGACGTCAGGTACTTCGCCAGGATCTCCCTGGCCGCGTCGCCGTCGGGTCGCTCGATCTTGATCTTCACGTCCAGACGACCGGGGCGAAGGATGGCCGGGTCGATCATGTCCTCGCGGTTCGACGCGCCGATCACGATGACGTTCTTCAGGGTCTCGACACCGTCGATCTCGGACAGCAGCTGCGGCACGATAGTGTTCTCGACGTCTGACGAGATTCCGCTGCCGCGGGTGCGGAACAGCGAGTCCATCTCGTCGAAGAACACGATGACCGGGAAGCCTTCCTCGGACTTCTCTTTCGCCCTCTGGAAGATCAACCGGATCTGACGCTCGGTCTCGCCGACGTACTTGTTGAGGAGCTCGGGGCCCTTGATGTTGAGGAAGTACGAACGCGTCGTACTGTCGCCCGCCTTCTCGGACACGCGC
>JBKPGU010000020.1:0-7258 GCA_046729535.1 Actinomycetota bacterium | reverse complement strand
GGCGAACGTGGCCCGCCCGTTCCGTTGGAGGGCCACCAGAATGGCCTTGTCTCGTTCGTCCAACACGCCGACATCATAATCGACATACGTGGCGATGGGCGGAAGTTTGTGCGGTCAGGTGGCGTATCTGCCGGAAGAATCCGGCATGGACTAAGATATCGCCGAACGATCATGGACGAAGCGATCCCTCGAAACCTCGACCGGCCCGGCCACCGCGAAGCGCACGCTCACGCGGCCCCCCAGCCGTTCCGTTACCCGCTCGACCGCGAATTCGCCGAGCCGGACTGGCACCGCCTGCCGGGCTATCGCGACGTGACCGGCGAGCAGTGGGAGAGCGCCCAGTGGCAGCGGGCCCACACGGCGAAGAACCTCAAGGAGCTCAAGGAGGCGATGGGGGAGTACCTCTCCGACGAGCTGGCCGCCGACATCCAGCGCGACATGTTCGAGCGGGCCACGATGTCCATGCTCATCCCACCGCAGATGCTCAATACAATGGACGAGCGGGACCTCTTGACCGATCCCGTCCGCCGCTATATGGCCCCCGCGTTCTCCGAGCGCCGGCCCGACTGGCCCAGCCACCCGTACGCGAGCCGGGACAGTCTGCACGAGGCGGACATGTGGGCGGTGGAGGGGCTGACGCACCGCTACCCGACCAAGGTCCTGGCCGAGCTGCTGTCGACGTGCCCCCAGTACTGCGGCCACTGCACGCGCATGGACCTGGTGGGCAACAGCACTCCTGTGGTGGCGAAGTACAAGTTCGAGATCAAGCAGCCCGAGCGGCACGAGCTGATCCTCGAGTACCTGCGCCAGACTCCATCGGTGAGGGACGTGGTCGTCTCCGGCGGCGACATCGCCAACCTCCCCATCAAGCACGTCGAGCACTTCGTCTCGAGCCTCATGGACATCCCGAACATCCGGGACATCCGCCTGGGCACGAAGGCCCTGATGGGTTTGCCACAGCACTTCCTCCAGCGCGAGGTGTTGGAGGGGATGGAGCGGCTGGGAAAGAAGGCTCGACAACGAGGCGTCGACCTTGCCGTCCACACCCACGTCAACCATGCGAACCAGGTCACACCCCTCGTGGCAAGGGCCACCGGCTCGTTCCTGGAGTTCGGGTTCCGAGACGTCAGGAACCAGGGCGTCCTCCTTCGCGGGGTGAACACCACGCCGAGGGAACTCCTGGACCTGTGCTTCATGCTGCTCGACCGGGCCAGGATCCTTCCGTACTACTTCTACATGTGCGACATGATCCCCAACGCCGAGCACTGGCGGACCGCGGTGTGGGAAGCGCAGGACCTGCAGCACGCCATTATGGGCTACCTGCCCGGGTTCGCCACACCCAGGATCGTGTGCGACGTGCCCTTCGTTGGGAAGCGCTGGGTTCACCAGGTCGACGAGTACGACCGCGAGCGTGGCATCTCGTACTGGACGAAGAACTATCGCACCGGGATCGAGTCCGACGATCCGGAGGCTCTCACCCGCAAGCACCCCTTCTACGACCCGATCCACACCTTGCCCGAGTCGGGCCAGGCCTGGTGGCGTGAGCACGCGGAGGATGCCGTTCCGGTAGCGTGAGCCCTCTGCGAACTGGGGGGTGGCGCGCATGAAGGCCAGCGAGTTCGAGATCGATACCCGGGACCGGCTGGTCACCGACATCACCGACCGCCTCCAGGACTTCGCCGGAGACCTCGGCGCCGACGGGCTCCTGCACGTCTTTCTACCGCACGCTACGGCCGGTCTGGCCCTGATGGAGACGGGCTCCGGTTCCGAGCAGGACCTGGCCGACATGATCGATCGCACCCTTCCACGCGAGGATCGCTATCGGCACCGCCACGGCTCGCAGGGGCATGGCGGAGACCATCTCCTCCCGGTCGTCGTTCCTCCTTCCCTTATCCTTTCCATCGAGCACGGACGGGTCGTGCTGGGGACGTGGCAGAGCGTGGTGATCGTCGATCCCAACCGCGAGAACAACCGTCGAACGGTTCAGGTTCGTTTGATCCAAGCGTGAGACGGGGGGCCGAACCTATACTTCTGCCCCAATGAACCCCGGCCGGAAAGGCCCCCGACCAGCATGAAGTCCCTGTACCGAGCATCGAAGGTGTACACCCTGAGCTACCCGGCGGTGGGGGAGTGGATTCTGGTCGACGACCGGCACATCGAGCGGGTCGGAACCGGAGCGCCGCCCCACGCCGAACGTGTGGTGGACCTGCCCGGCGCCTCGCTCATCCCCGGTTTCATCGACACCCACGTCCACCTCACGGGCACCGGGCTCTCGGGGGTCGGGATCCCCCTGGAGCGAGCCCGGTCCTCCGAGGAGCTGTTGGGGTTCGTGGCCGAGGAGATCACGCACGGACCGACGAAGATCCTCGCCCACGGCTTCGACGAGAGCCATTGGGACGAACCGGCGTTCCCGACGTTGAACGACCTGGACGAGATCGCGGACATCCCGATCATCCTGGTTCGAGCCGACGGTCACCTCTCCCTGGCCAACACGGCAGCCCTCAAGGAGTCCGGCGCCCTGGAGAGCGAGGGACTGGAGCGGGACGACAACGCCCAACCCACGGGCACGGCTCGGCGCGACGCCAATAGCCGGCTCCAGCGATGGTTCCACGAGGCACTGACGGAGCACGAGATCCGCGAGCTGCAGCTCGAGGCGGCCGCGCTGGCGGCCTCTCGAGGCATCACGTGCATCCACGAGATGGCCATCCCGGCCCTCCGTGGCCGGCGTGACGTGGAGGTCCTCCTGGAGCACCGGCCGCAGCTTCCCGTGGACGTGGTCCCCTACGTGGCCGACATGGACATCCCGTACGTGATGGGCGACCTCGGGCTGGAGACCATCGGAGGCGACCTGTCCTTGGATGGCTCGCTGGGAGCGAGGACTGCGGCCGTCTCCGAGCCGTATGTCGACGCCCGAGGAACGGGAATCCTCAACTTCAGCGACGACGAGCTCGCCGAGTTCTTCCACAACGCGCACCTGGCCGGGCTCCAGGTGGCCGTCCACGCCATCGGCGATGCCGCCATCGAGCAGGCCGTCCGGGTGTGGGAGCGCGTGTATCGGATCCTGGACACCCGGCAACGCCGGCATTTCCGGGCCCGCCGCCACCGCATCGAACACTTCGAGATGCCCAGCTCGAACCAGATCGAACGGTCGGCGGCGCTGGGACTGGCCATCTCCGTTCAGCCGGCGTTCGACGCCGTGTGGGGGCACCCCGGCGCCCTCTACGATCGGCGCGTGGGGTGGGAGCGGGCCGCGTGGATGAACCCGTTCGGCACGCTGCTGGGACGAGGGCTGGAGGTGGGCGCCGGATCGGACGCGCCCATCACGTCCCTCGATCCGATGTACGGGATCTGGGGGCTCGAGTTCCATCACGATCCGACCCAGCGCATGACCAGGGAGCAGGCCCTACGGATCTTCACCATCGGCAGCGCCCGGCTGGCCCACCTGGACGAGAAGAAGGGCGAGCTCATCCCCGGAGCCCACGCCGACTTCGCCGCCTACGAAGAGGACCCCCTGAATGCCCCGGAGGTCAGGGAGCTTCGGCCGATCCTGACCGTGTCCCGCGGTCGCGAGGTCCACGCGAGCTAGCAGGTGACGTTCAGGGATCGGTTCGAACCCTGGGACCCCCGATCTGCTGGGCCAACCCATCGCCAAGAGCAGGAGCGACAGGTAAGGTGGGTTGGCCCGTAACGGCCGAATCATCAGGGGGACTGTCCGTGGGCTCTTCCGGGACGGTTGAACGGCGCAACGAGGTCCTCGTCGGCCGCGGTCGAGACGCCGCGGCTCGGCACGCGTGGCACGAGGCAAACGAGCTCCTTTCCGAGGCCGACCTCCAGACGCCCCTCCATCGCGAGGAGCTGTCGATCCTCGCTGACGCGGCCTACCTGTCCGGTCATCCCGACGCGTCGCTCCAAGCATGGGAGCGGGTGCACGAGGAGGCGCTGAAGGCAGACGATCTGAACGGGGCCGTCGGCGCGGCGATTCGCGTGGCCCACCTCCTTAGGGACGCCGGCCAGGAGGCGCTCTTCCATGGATGGGTCGGCCGGGCGGAAGCGCTGTTGGAGGACCTCCCGGAGTCCGCCGTGCACGGGCATCTGGCCGTGGCAAAGGCGGCCGGAACGTTCGTGTGGGGTGACCTCCCGTCGGCGCTGGCCGCCGCCCTCGAGGCCGTGGCCATCGGAACCCGTCTCGGTGAGCCTGGCGTGGCTGCTCTGGGGAAGAACCTCGCAGGCCGGGTGCGGACCTTGAACGGAGAGGTGAACGAGGGGCTGGCGTTGCTCGAGGAAAGCGCTCTCACCGCTCTCTCCGGCACGGTCGATCCCATCTCGGCATCCATCCTCTTCTGCAGCACCATCTGCGCTCTGCACTCGTTGTCCGAGTACGAGCGTGCCATGGAGCTGACCCAGGCGATGGAACGACTGGGCCATCGTCACGCCATCGGCGTCTTCCACGGGTGGTGCCGGGTTCACAGCGCGGAGATGAAGCGGTTCCGCGGTGCCTGGGACGCGGCCGAACAGGATGCGAAGCAGGCCTGCGACGAGCTGCGCCCCTACAACCGGGTCGATCAAGGATGGCCGATGGCGCTCCTAGGCGAGATCCATCTGCGAAGAGGCGACCTCCCCAGCGCCGAGGACGCGATGCTGGAGTCTCACGAACTGGGATGGGAACCGCAGCCTGGGTTCGCACTTCTCCGGCTCGAGCAGGGCGACCTGGATGCAGCAGCGTCCTCGATCCGCGATGCCATCGAGAACCCACCGCAAGTACCGTCGCGGGAGGTTCCGCCGAACAGCGATCTTCGCATGGCACCCCTTCTGGCGGCGCAGGTCGAGATCGCGCTCGCCGCGGACGACGTAGCGCGCGCCGAGGGGGCCTCCGGAGAGCTCCAGCGGATCGCCGGGGTGTTCGGTACGAAAGCACTTCAGGCGACGGCAGCAACCACTCGCGGCTCCGTTGAGCTCGCCAAGGGAAACCTCGATGCCGCCCGCCGGTCGCTGCAGGAGGGCGTGAGGTTGTGGAAGGACATCGGGGCACCGTACGAGGCGGCACGAGCCCGGGTCACCCTTGCCATGACACTGAGGGCATCGGGGAACGAAGAGCGAGCCACCATGGAGCTCCGTTCGGCTCGCCATTCGTTCGAGACGCTCGGGGCTCGACGGGAGGCGATCCGAGCAGCTCGGGCCATGGGCGACGTGCGGGACGGTCGGCTGCGCGCACCAGGTCGAGAGACGCGGGTCTTCATGTTCACCGACATCGTCAAGTCCACGGACCTGGTCCAGATCATCGGCGATGACGCGTGGGGACATATGGTGCGATGGCACAACGAGGTCCTGGCCTCGCTGATCGCCCGCCACTCGGGCGAGATCGTTCGCATGACGGGGGATGGGTGCTTCGCCGCGTTTTCGGACCCCGCCAGCGCGATCGAGTGCGCCGTGACCATCCAGAAAGAGCTCGAGGAACACCGCCGAAAGCAAGGCTTCTCACCCAAGGTTCGTATCGGACTCCACATGACAGAGGCAACGAAGGATGGTTCGGATTGGAGTGGCGTTGGTGTGCATGCGGCCGCCCGGATCGGAGCGCTGGCCCAAGGGGAAGAGATCCTGGTAAGCAGGGAGACCTCGGAAGCGGCAGGGGACCGGTACAGGCTCTCGGAGCCGCGAACGGTCTCGTTGAAGGGAATCTCCGAGTCACTCGAGGTCGCCGCCGTCGAGTGGCGCTGAGCGCGTTTGGGCCCCCTGATCCTTCGCGAGGGATGGCGTAGGTCGGGTGCCCCGGCCGACCTACGCGACGTGCCGGGCGCTGCTCCCGCGGGGCGACTTCTCGATCTCGATCCTGGGGAACTGCTCGGCCAGCTCGCGAACGTGGGTGATGACCCCTACCAGGCGGCCGTCGCCCGCAAGCTGCTCGATGGCGTCGACCACCACCCCCAGCGTCTCCTGATCCAGCGTGCCGAAGCCCTCGTCCAAGAAGAGGCTGTCCAGCCGGGCGCGATCGGTCACCGAAAGCGACCGGACCTGATCCGCCAGGGCCAAGGCGAGGGCGAGCGAGGCCAGGAAGGTCTCACCGCCTGAAAGCGTACGGACGCTCCGCTCTTCGTCCCCGTTCCACGTGTCGACCACAAGGAACTCATCCTCCCGGCACACGACCCGGTACCGCCCGTCGGACAGGCCCGCCAGCCGCTCGGAGCCGGCCGCCGCCAGGAGCTGCAGCGCCTCCGCCTGGAGGAAGGCGATCAGGTGGTCGGCCCGAAGCTCGTTCGCCAACTTCCGGAAGACGATGGCCCGCCCCTCCAGCTCCTTGACCTCCTCGCCCAGCTGTCTCCGCCGCTCGACCCGGCCGGCCACGTCGGCGGCGCGTTGCCCGGAGGTCGCCACCTCGGCCGTGGCATTCCGGCATTCGTCGTTGACCGTCCGAGCCAGCGACTCCAGGTCCTCGGCGGGCTCGACCAAGCCTTTCACCTTGGCGTTGGCCTCCGCCAGCAAGTGGCCCTCGATGGACGAGCGGCCCTGGATCTCCGCAGCCAGCGTCCCGGCCAGGTCGTTCAGCGCCTCGGCCAGCGCACGCGAATGCCGTTCCAGGGCGGCCGCGTCATCGGTCGCCGGTGCGACGGGCAGCCGAACCCTGGCCGCCGGCCTCCCCATCGCCCGCGCGGCGCGCTGGGCCAAAGGCCGCTGGTCGACGCCGAGCCGGTCGCCGAGCCGCTGCACCCGGCCGGCCGCTCGGTCCCGCTGCGCTTCCGCCTTGAGGAGCGCGTTGGCGGCCTCGGCCGCGTCGCGCGTGGCAGCTCGCTCCTCGCGATCGAGCCGCTGGAGTTCCGCCAGGCGATCGTCGATGGCCGCCACCGGCTCTTCGGGGAGGGGAGCGCCGAGGGTCTTGGTCAGCGATCCCTGGTCCGCCGCGATCCTCGTGTCGAGGTCGGCGAGCTCTCTTGTCAGACGCCGGCGATCGGCCGCCGCGGCCTCCAGGTCGCGCGCGGCCGCGTCCCTGGCCCGGTCGGCCACGCGGAGAGCCTCGCGCCCGGTCTCGGCCGCGCGCCGGGCCCGTTCGAGCGTCTTCGCCGGCCGGTCCAACCCCCCGGCCGCCGTCCGCTTCGGCAGCTTCTCGAGCGGAACGCCGCACACGGGGCACGGGTCGCCCACCTTCAGTCCCGCAGCGACCGCGGCCACCCGATCGGCATGGCGGGCCTCCTCCAGGGCAGCCTCGGCCCGGCCCGCCGCGGCCTCGACCTCCGCGAGCCCTTCGGACCGCTCCTTCACCTGTGCC
>JBKPGU010000019.1:0-7194 GCA_046729535.1 Actinomycetota bacterium | reverse complement strand
ACGACAGGCTGACCGGGCCGACCTTGACGTTCGTCTTGCCCTTCCAGGTGTGGTCGTCGACGACCTGGGTCAGCTCGGCCCCCGGCATGCACGGAGCGACCTTCTCCACGTCGAGGAGGAACATCCAGACTCGTTCGATCGGAGCCTGGACCGTGAAGTCGTTTTCGATGCGCACGGTTCAGCCGATGCCGGCCCAGGCCTCGAGCCGCCCTTGGACGTCCCGCCACCGCTCGATCAGGCCCTTCAACATCGACAGACCCACTTGCGGATGTTGCAGCAGGAACCGCTGGAAGTCGTCGGAGCTGATCCGAAGCGCTTTGAGGTCCTCCTTGGCCGTCACCGTGGCCGTGCGTTCCTTCCCCGCCATGAGCGCCATCTCTCCGAAGAAATCGCCCTTGGACAGGTCGTGCGAATCGCCGGCAACGTCAACCCCGGCCGTACCACCGAGGATGATGAACAGGCTGTCCCCGACCTCGCCGCGTTCGACGACGGCCTGCCCCGGCTGGTACGAACGGATCTCGCCGATCTTCAAGATGCTCTGCAGGTCGTGCTCGCTCACCCCGGTGAACAGCGGCATCGCCCGGAGCGACGTCAACCCAACGTCTATTCCTTCCATGGGGCCGAATCCTAGCTGGTCCCGGCTGGGTGCAGCGCGCGCGGCCAGCGCCCCAGCACCTGACGGCCTGGCCGCATCCTCTGTGGAGGCTCGCGCGGAAGCCTACCCGCGATGGTCGCGCGCGCGAAGTCGGAGGCGTTCGAGCTGGACGCGCGGCGTCGTCCGCATGCCGAGCCGGACGGGGTCGTACAGCGTGCCGTGGCAGTCGGACGACCCGGTCCAGATCAGTCCGAGCCGCTCGGCCTGTTCGACGTACTGGGCCTCCATCTCCGGTGTGTGCTCTGGATGGGATGCCTCGAGGCCGTCCAGCCCTCGGGCTGCGAGTCGTTCGATGAGGTCTTGCGAGACCGGCGAGACCTCTCGGAACGTCCCGGGGTGAGCCAACACGCACACGCCGCCGGCGGCGTGGACCAACTCGATCGCATCCACGGGCTGCAGGGCGTGCTTCTCCACGTAGGCCCTGCCACCCGACCCGATGAGCTCCACGGTGAATGCATCCTTCACCGTGGGAACCACGCCGGCCTCGACGAGGGCCCGGGCGACGTGCGGCCGGATGATGTTCCCGCCCTCGGCGATCTCCAGGACCCGCTCGAAAGTGATCGGGTAGCCGAGCTCCTGGAGCCTGGCGACCATCCGCTCGGCCCTGGTGAAACGGTCCTCGCGGAGCCGGCGCAGCTCGGCGGCCAGGGCGGGATGGGCGGGGTCCATGAGATAGCAGAGGATGTGCACTCCCTCGCCGTCCAGGATCGTGGAGAGCTCGATCCCGGGCACCACCTCAACCGCAACCTCCTCGCCGGCCGCCGCCGCCTCGTCCAGCCCCTCCATCGAGTCGTGGTCGGTCACGGCGATCACGTCGAGCCCACGGTCCGAGGCCAGCTCGACCAGGGCGCGAGGGGAGAACGTGCCGTCCGAATGGATGGTGTGCGTGTGCAGATCGATGCCGGGCATGGCGGGCTATGTTCCCACGGCCGGCCGGCGGTCAGCCGGGAATGGACGGGCTTCCCGCCGGGGCCACCAGCGAACGGTCGATGTCGGCCACCGCCCTCCGACCGGCCAGGGTCATGGCCAATTCGAGCTCCGCCTTCAGCATCGACAACACCGCGCGGACGCCGTCCTCGCCCCCCGTGGCCAAGCCCCACAGGATGGGCCGCCCGACCAGGACTGCCCGAGCTCCGAGACCCAGCGCCTTCATCACGTCGGTCCCCCGCCGAACGCCGCCGTCCAGGTAGACCTCGGCCCTGCCGTCGACCGCCTCCACGATCTCGGGCAGCACGTCCAGCGTGGCCGGCGCTCCGTCCAACTGCCGCCCTCCGTGATTCGAAACGACGATTCCCTGGACGCCGGCTTCGACGGCCAGCCGCGCGTCTTCTCCGGTCAGGATCCCTTTCAGAAGGAGGGGAACCGTGGACATCGCCTGGAGCCAGGCGACGCCCTCCCACGTGATGGCGATGTCGAGCTGGTCGGCGAAGTATCGGAACAGATTCGAGCCGGGCTCATTGGGGAGGGGGACGCCCTCCAGGTTGGCCAGGCCGATCCCGGGAGGGAGGGTGAAGCTGTTGCGTTCGTCGCGCAGGCGCCGACCAAGCTTCGGCGTATCGACGGTCAGGACGATGGCCGAATAGTCCCGTGCGAGCGCCCGCTTGACCAGCTCGGCCGTGAGCTCTCGGTCCTTGTGCATGTAGAGCTGGAACCATTTGGGGCTGTCCACGGCGGCGGCGACGTCCTCCATCGATGTCGTTGAGATGGTGGACACCACCATCAGGGTCCCGGCCGAGGCGGTCCCCCGGGCCGTGGCCAGCTCGCCATCGGTGTGTGCCAGCCGATGGAACGCGGTCGGCGCAACCATCACCGGGAAATCGATGGCTTGCCCCAGGACGGTCGTCCGTAGGTCCAGGTTCGAGCTGTCCACGAGGAAACGCGGCCGAAGCACCCACCGATCGAACGCCCGCCGGTTCTCTCGGAGCGTCCACTCGTCACCCGCCCCGCCGGCGTAGTAGTCGTACACGAGCTGCGGCAGGAGTGCTCGCGCTTCGTTCTCCAGGTCATCGATCGTGAGGTTCATTGCCGGATCAGCACCTCTAGGTCTCCCTCTTTCCTGGGCACCTGGATGGCGGTCACGCCATCCTTCTGGGACAGCGTCAGGTCGACCCGGGCAGACCCCACCCGCATCCCCACGATCTCCATGTGATCGAGCCAGACCGGAAGCTTCGGCCGAACGATGTACAGGCGCCGCTTCGGCGCGTCGGCCGATAGCCCCCCGTAGGACCGGAGCATCAGCAGCGGCGCGCCGGTGGACCAGGCCTGCGGGCGGCAGGCCACCGGGTACTCGACGGGCATGGGAACGTCCTCCCTGGCGAACCCGCAGAACAGCTCGGGGAACCGGCCCAGCGGAAAGTGCGCGCCGGCCAGCGACAGGTCGTCGATGATCCGCATCGATTCGACGTCGAACCCCCGCAGCTTCAGGCCGTGGGCGATGATCGCGTTGTCGTGAGGCCAGACCGTCCCGGTGTGGTACCCGAGCGGATCGAATGGCGCCTGCTTCGCGGCGAGGCTCCGGATCCCCCAACCTGAGGAGAGAGCCGGCGACAGCAGCCGCCGGGCCACCCTTCCGGCCTTGTCCTCGTCTACGATCCCCGACCACAGGCAGTGGCCGGGGTTCGAGGTGACGGTCGCCACCTGCCGCTTCTGCCCGTCCAGAGCGAGGGCAAAATAGCCCTCCTTCTCCATCCAGAAGTCGCGGTTGAATCGCTCCTTGAGCTCGGCCGCTTCCCCGACCAGACGGTCGGCCACGTCCGTCTCGCCCAGGTCCCGGGCCAACCTGGCCATGCGCGATTTCGCCTGGTAGACGTACCCCTGGACCTCCACCAGGGCGATGGGAACCCCGGCCAGCGCGCCGTCCGGATGCACCACGCCGTTCCACGAATCCTTCCAGCCCTGGTTATCCAGTCCTCGAGGCGAGCGCTTCCGATATTCGACGTAACCGTCGCCGTCGAGGTCGCCGAACCGGTCGATCCAGGCCAGCGCCGCCAGCGCGTTCGGCCACAATGCCCGGACCGCCTCCAGGTCCCCGGTCCACGAGTAGGCGTACGTCAGCACGACCAGCCACAAGGGGGTGGCGTCGATCGAGCCGAAGTACGGCGTGTGCGGGATCTCGCCCGCCCCCGCCAGCTCGCCGACGCGAACCTCGTGGAGGATCTTGCCGGGCTCCTCCTCCCGCCAGTCGTCCTCGATGGTCCCTTGTCGGGCGGCCAGGCCTCGCAGCACACCCCACGACAGCGCCGGGTTCACCCCCAGGCACTGGTACGCGGTGATCAGCGAATCCCTGCCGAACAGGGCCGAGAACCAGGGAACGCCGGCGTCGAAGTACTGCTCGCCCTGGTCGTCGTGGGACAGGAGCATCCGCAGGTCCAGCACGGCACGATCGAGGAATCTGGAGAGCTGGGTGTTGCTGGTCCTGAACCGCGTGCACCGCTTCCGCCATCCGGCGTACTGCTGCTCGAGCTCCTGGCGGGCTTCACGATAAGCGCGTCGCGCATGCACCCGCTCGCCCACCTCCGGCGTGATCTCGACGATGATGCCGGTCTCCTCCCCAGGTCCGAGGTCCAGATCGAACATCGCCTCGCCGTCGTCCAATGAATCGGGAGCTGGAGAGAACCTGATCAGCGTGGTCCGGAGCACGCCGTCCGCGCCTCGGTAGGCGAACGTGACGGAGTTGTGGCCCACCTGCGGCGCCTGGGGCTGGCCCGGCTGGGTCCGGGTTCGGGTCAGCCCCCGCACCTCGAACACGTCCAGGAAATCCGCGTCGAACCGGAGCCGCAGCCGCACCGACCGGGCCACGGATCCGTAGTTCGACACGTCGACCTGCTCGAGGAGGGAGTCCGCCAACACCCTGCTCCGCGAAAGGGCCAGGTTCTCCTGGGATTCGAAGCCCTGTGGGTCGGATACGACGATCGGGTAAGCCAGCTCCACCGTCTGCGCGTAGTTGCGTTCGGTGGACGAATGCAGCAGGAGCGGCTGCAGCTCGTCCAGCGACAGCTCGAGCCGCGAAAGGAACCTCGTGTCCTGGCAGTAGAGGCCGAGCGCGCCCTGGTTCCCCTCCGGCACATCGCCGAACCGGTTGGACAGGAAGAAGGCCCGGTCGTGTTTGATGACCTGATCCTCTCGGATGTCGGTGACCGGTTGGGGTTTCGTCATAGCTCTGGATGTTAGCCGGGTGTTGGAACCGGTTTCTGCGCCCAACTGCGACTGGCGGTGACGGACACCCTCGCCACCGTGATCGAGAAGGACGGCTGCGGTTGCTTCGGCCTCCCGATATCCTGCGATCGTGGCCAGGGTCACGGTCTTCGGCGCCGGTGCGATGGGCACCGCCTTCGCTATGCACCTCGCCAGGATCGGGAACGACACCGTCCTGTGGGGCAGCGAGTTCGACGCGAACGTGCTGCCCGTGCTGACCGAGGACCGCCGTCATCCGGGGCTCCCTGAACACCTGCCCGACTCGCTGCGGGTCCTCGGACCCGACGAGCTGGACTCGGCCGCAACGGATATCGACCTAGCCGTGATGGGTGCTCATTCGGGTGGAGCGCGGACGCTCGCCCGGATCGTGGCCGATGGCGCGGGCCATCTGCCTCTCGTGGTGGGGGTGGCGAAAGGACTCGAGCCCGAGACCCGGAAGCGGATGTCCGAGGTGTACGCGGAAGAGGTCGGCCACGATCGCGTCGTCTCGGTGGGAGGGCCGGGGCTGGCTCCGGAGGTGGCGGAGGGATTGCCCACCTCGGTCGTGTTCGCGGCGACGGATCCAGGTCCGGCGGAAGAGGGCGCGGCCGCGTTCCGTTCGAAGACCTTCCGGGTGGAGGTCACCGATGACGTGGCAGGCGTCGAGTACTGCACGGTGATCAAGAACGTCATCGCCATCGGCATGGGGATCCTCGACGGCATGGGCAAGGGGATGGACCTCGACTATCGCAATGCGAAATCGGCGCTGTTCACGCTAGCCTTCGCGGAGATGAGCCAGCTGGTGACCGCCCTTGGAGGGAGGGCCGACACGGTGACCGGCCTGGCCGGCCTGGGCGACACCCTCGTCACCAGCCTCGGTGGCCGCAACCGGCTGTACGGGGAACTGCTGGGCGAGGGCTCGAGGCCGGACACGGCGCTCACTGAGTTGACCGAACGCAGCATGACGGTCGAGGGCGTCGACTCGACCCGCGAGGTCAAAGCGCTCTGCGATCAGACCGGCCTTCGCCCCTCCGTCCTCGGCCGGGTCCACGAGGTCCTCTTCGAGGGCGCACCGGCGGCCAGCATCCTGGAGTGCATGAAAGGATGAAGGAGATGGAGGCCATCGAACCAGGCCAACCGTCGGAGCCTGAGCCCTTCGACGGCACCCCGCCGACCGCCCCCGATCGCAACCTCGCCCTCGACCTTGTCCGCGTGACCGAGTCGGCGGCCCTGGCTGCGGGGCGCTGGATCGGGCGGGGGGACAAGGAGGGGGCGGACCAGGCCGCGGTCGACGCGATGCGCCTGATGCTGGACACGGTGACCATGGACGGCGTCGTGGTCATCGGGGAGGGCGAGAAGGATAAGGCTCCCATGCTCTACAACGGCGAGCCGATCGGGAACGGTCGCCCTCCCGAGGTCGACGTTGCGGTCGATCCGCTCGAGGGGACACGGCTCACGTCCATGGGCCAGCCGAACGCCATCTCCGTGGTGGCCGTGGCCGAGCGGGGGACCATGTTCTTCCCGGGCGCCGCGGTCTACATGGACAAGATCGTCGTCGGCCCGAACGTGGGAGACGGCATCGACATCACCGCGTCCCCGGCCGAGAACGTTCAAGGCGTGGCGAAGGCGAAAGGGGTTCGGCCCGAGGATGTGGCCGTCGTCGTGCTCGACCGGGACCGGCACCAGGAGCTCATCGCCGACCTCCGTTCGATCGGATGCAAGGTCATGCTCATCACCGACGGCGACGTCGCTCCCTCCATCGCCGCCGCCCAGCCCGGGAGCGGCGTCGACATGCTTATGGGGATCGGGGGCACGCCCGAGGGCGTGATCTCGGCCGCCGCCATCAAGTGTCTGGGCGGATCCATGCAGGGCAGGCTGTGGCCCCGGAACGACGACGAACGCAACCAGCTCGTCGACGCCGGCTACGACATCGACCAGGTCTTGAGCGCCGACGACCTCGTGGCCGGCCAGGACGTCTTCGTCGCCGCCACGGGCGTCACGACCGGCGCCCTCCTCCGCGGCGTCCGCTACACGCCGAACGGGGCCCTGACCCACTCCATCGTCATGCGCTCCCGCTCGGGAACCGTGCGGCTGATCGAGGCCACGCACGCGTTCGAGAAGCTGATGAAGTTCTCGAACATCGCCTACCGCTGAAGCGAGCAAAGAGAAGGTTATCTGTCGGGCCCGAGTGCTTCCTTGAGGAAGGCCACCTGGAGGAGCATCAGGTTCTCCGTCAAAACGTCTTGCGGGGTCATGTGCGTGACGCCGGACAGCGGCAACACCGAATGGGACCGGCCGGAAGCCAGGAGGGCTGAGGAGAGCCGCAGGGTGTGGGCTGCCACCACGTTGTCGTCGGCGAGGCCGTG
>JBKPGU010000018.1:0-10245 GCA_046729535.1 Actinomycetota bacterium | reverse complement strand
TCCTGGCCCTGGTCTTGCTCGCCACCGCGGTGGCCGTCCCGGCTTCGACGGCCCTCGGTGCGACGCGGGTAGGGCGCTACATCGTCGTCTTGAAATCTGGCGTCTTGAATCCCGGTGGCGTCGCCGGCGAGCACGAGCGCCGGTACGGCGCGGACGTTCGGTACGTCTACCGCTATGCCCTCAAGGGATACGCGGCGACCATCCCAGTCGACCGTCTCTCGGCGGTCCGTTCGGACTCGAGCGTTGCGTACATCTCAGATGACCTGCCGGTTCACATGACCGCGCAGACGCGCCCCACCGGCATCAACCGCATCGACGGCGACGTCAGCAGCCAGGTGTCCGGGAACGGCAGCGGATCGGTGAACGTCGGCGTGGCGGTGATCGATACCGGTTCGGGACCCCACTCGGATCTCAACATCGCGGGCGGGAAGAACTGCTCTACCGGCAGGAGCTTCAACGACGGCAATGGGCATGGCACACACGTGGCCGGCACCATCGCGGCCAAGGACGACGGTAACGGTGTGGTCGGCGTGGCGCCGGGGGCGCGGATCTACTCGGTTCGAGTGTTGAACAACCAGGGTTCCGGCTCGACCTCCTCGGTGGTGTGCGGCATCGATTGGGTCACACAGCACGCCTCCTCCCTGAACATCAAAGTGGCGAACATGAGCCTTGGCGGCAGCGGGTCCGATGGGTCCTGCAGTGGCGGCGCTGAACACCAGGCCATCTGCAACTCCGTGGCAGCGGGCGTCACCTACGTGGTCGCTGCTGGCAACAGCAACTCGAACTACGGCTCCTTCGTGCCTGCCACGTTCGGGGAGGTCCTGACGGTGACGGCCATGGCCGACTTCAACGGCTTGCCGGGCGGCGGGGCCGCAGCCACGTGCCGCTCTGATGTCGACGACACCAACGCGGACTTCAGCAGCTTCGCGGGAAGCAGCGATGCCGGCCACACGATCGCCGGACCCGGCGTGTGCATCCTCTCCACATGGAAGGGCGGTGGCCTGAACACGATCTCCGGCACGAGCATGGCCACCCCGCACGTGACAGGCTCCGTCGCCCTCTGTATCAGCAGCGGAGCGTGTGCGGGTCTGACCCCGGCCCAGATCATCTCGAAGCTTCGGGCAGACGCGGCGGCCAGGCCGGCGAGCTACGGGTTCACCGGCGACCCCGGGCATGGTGGCATCTCGAGCAAGTACTACGGGTACTTGGTCTACGCCGGGGGGTACTAGGCCGAGCCGAACGCTCCTCGGTTCCCCGCGACGGCCCGGATCGACTCCTTCAGGGAGCCCATGGTGGCGAGGACGGCGGTCGGCTCGTACCCGCAGTGGGCCATGCAGTTGCGGCACTGGACGTTCCCGCTGTGCCGACCGTATTTCGACCAGTCCGTGGTCTCGACCAGCTCCTTGTACGTCTTGGCGTAGCCGTCGGCCTGCAGATAGCACGGCCGCTGCCACCCGAAGATCGAATACGACGGGATGCCCCACGGCGTGCACTCGTAATCGACCTTGCCTTCCAGGAAGTCCAGGAACAGCGGCGTGTGGTTCAAGCGCCACCGCTTGCGCGCCCCACCGGCGAACGCCTGGGTGAACAGCTCGCGGGTCTGCTCCACGCCCAGGAAGTGATCCTGGTCGGGTGCCTTCCAGTAGGCGTAGGCAGGCGAGATCATCATGGCGTCGACCTTGATCTCGTCGTTGAGGAAGTCCAGGACGGCGCGGATGCTCTCAGGCGAGTCGTGGGTGAAGAACGTTGAGTTCGTGGTCACCCGGAATCCCGCCTGCTTCGCCGCCTTCATGGCCTCGACTGCCTTGTCGAACACCCCTTCCTGGCACACGGATTCGTCGTGGCGTTCCCGCATCCCGTCGATGTGGACCGCCCAGGCGAAGTACGCCGAAGGCTTGAACAGATGCAGCTTCTTCCGCATCAACAGGGCGTTCGTGCACAGGTAGACGAACTTCTTCCGCTTGATGAGCTCTTCCGTGATCATGTGGACCTCGGGGTGGATGAGTGGCTCGCCTCCCGCGATCGACACCATTGGAGCCCCGGACTCCTCGATTGCGGAGATGGCTTGCTCCACCGACATGCGCTGCTTGAGGATGTGGGCGGGGTACTGGATCTTGCCGCACCCGGCGCACGCCAGGTTGCACGCGTACAGGGGTTCGAGCTCGACGATCAGGGGGAACTTCTCTCGCTTCTTGATCTTCTGCTTGGCCAGGTACGTTCCGACCCTGATCTGCTGTCGCATGGACACCGGCATCGTCTACACCCTTCCCTGACTCCGACTCTCGTTCACCGCAGCTCGCCGGGCAGCGTGAACTGCATGGACTCCTCGACCACCCGTCGTTCATGGACGTCGACGGGGCCGAACCCCGCCAGGGCTCCGATCACGCGGTCGACGAGGACCTCGGGCGCCGACGCCCCGGCCGTTACGCCCACGGTCCGAGCCCCTGCCAGCCACTCCGGGTCAATCTCGCTCTCGTCGTCCAGCAGCTTGGCCCGGCACCCTTCGCGTTCGGACACCTCCACCAGCCGCTTGGAGTTCGACGAGTTCTGCGACCCGATCACCAGCAGCAGGTCGCATTCCCTGGCCAGGGCCTTGACGGCGTCCTGTCGGTTCGACGTGGCGTAGCAGATGTCCTCCGACCCGGGGCCCGCCAGGTCCGGGTAGCGATCCCGAAGGGCAGCCACAACGTCCTCCACCTCGTCCACGGCCAGTGTGGTCTGCGTGAGGTAGGCGACGGAGTGACCGTTGAGGTCCTCCAGGCGGCCGACCTCGTCCGCCCGCTCGATCAGCGTGATGGATCCCGGCGCCTCCCCGGTCGTTCCCTCCACCTCCTCGTGGCCCTCGTGTCCGACCAGCACGATCCGGTACCCGGCTCGCGCGAACCGCCGTGCCTCCGTGTGGACCTTGGTGACCAGGGGACACGTGGCGTCGATCACGTTGAGGTCCCGCCGGGCGGCGTCGCGTCGAACCTGTGGCGAGACCCCGTGGGCGGAGAACACGACGCGGGAACCCTTCGGCACCTCGTCCAGCTCGTCGACGAACAGCGCCCCGCGGCGTTCGAGGTCTCGGACCACGTGCACGTTGTGGACGATCTGCTTGCGGACGTAGACGGGCGGGCCGTACCGGTCGAGGGCCCGCTCCACGATCTCGATGGCCCGTTCGACGCCGGCGCAGAACGAACGAGGGCCGGCCAGCAGCACGGTCCTCGGTCCCGTGGCCCTTGCCCAGGAACCGAGGGCGGGCGCGGCCTTGCGGAGAGCGCGGAAGGCGGTGATGCCGCCGGTCACCGCCGCCACCAGGCGGGAGAGGGGGCGGTCGGGCGTGTCCACGACCACCCGGAGCACGGCCAGGGGGCGCCCGGCCGCGCCGTCGGCCAGCCACGCCGACTCCATGTCGACGGCGATGACGCCGGCCTCAGCCAGGTCGCGGAGGTCCAGTCCCCGAGCGAGGCGAGGCAGGGACGCCACCGGCCCGAGGTGCACGCGTTCGACGCCGGCCCGCCTCAGGGCCGCGGCTAGAGGTCCCCCCGAGCAGGCGATGACCCGCCCGTCCGGGGTCCGGAGCTCGGTGGCCACCACCACGTCGCCGGGCCGAAGGTCGGGGGAGACGGCGCCGCAGAATCCGGCCACCGCCACCGCGTCGGCGCTCGTGCTCGCCGCCTTCCGGGCGGCGGCTTTGGCCCGTTCCGGTCCCATCCCGGTCCGGGCCACGCGGGCGCCGGGGTTCCGGCCCCGCGCGGCGAGGGCCTCGATGGCCAATGGGGTCAGCACCAGGACCCGGGGGGCAGCGCCGGGGCCGTTGGAGCCGGTCACCGCCCGCCCCCTGGCCGGTCACCACGCGCGAACCGACCCAAGGCCTGGATGGGGAAGACCAGCCGGTACAGGTGGTAGTTGATGTAGAAGTCCCGGGGGAAGCCAGTGCCGGTGTAGTGCGGTTCGTCCCACGTGCCGTCCGGGCGCTGGCTCTCGGCGAGGAACCGGATGCCCCGCTCCACGCTCTGCGCCCGCCGCTCACCGGCGGCCAGCAACCCCAGCAGGGCCCACGCGGTCTGGGAGGCCGTCGACGCGCCGCGTCCTGCCCACGTCGTCGGATCGTCGTACGATCGGAGGTCCTCGCCCCACCCCCCGTCCGCGTTCTGGTGCATCTCCAACCACGTCACCGCTCGCCGGATGCGGCCGTCTCGAGGAGAGATCCCGGCGGCCATGGTGGCCTGAAGGACCGCCCCCGTCCCGTACACGAAGTTCCCCCCCCACCGGCCGAACCACGACCCGTCGGGCTCCTGCGACCGGGCCAGCCAGCCGAGACCGCGGCGGGTGGCTCCCTCGGCGGACCGACGCGCGCCGGCCAGCATCTCGACCACGTGGGCGGTCACGTCGGCGCTGGGCGGATCGATCACGGCCCCGAAGTCGCAGAACGGGAGCTCGTACGCCAGCCGGCGGGTGTTGTCGGCATCGAAGGCCCCCCATCCGCCGTCCGAGCACTGCATCCCGGCCGTCCATCGAACGGCACGATCGATGGCCGCCTCGACCCGATCCGGGTCCGGATGGGCGACTCGCCGCATGGCCAGGACCACCTCGGCCGTGTCGTCGATATCTGGGTAGTTGTCGTTGGCGAATTCGAACGCCCACCCGCCGGGTTCGAGGCCGGGCCGGCGGACGGCCCAGTCGCCCTTCACCTTGATCTCTTCGGCCAGGAGCCAGTCGGCCGCGCTCAAGATGGCCGGATGATCGCCGGGGAGCCCGGCGTCGGAGAGCCCGATCAACGCGAGCGCGGTGTCCCACACCGGCGACTGGCACGCCTCCAGCCGTCGGCCGCGCTGGTCGCGCAGCGTGAATCCATCGAGGCCTTCGAACGCCCCTCGCAGAACCGGATGGTCGGGCTCGTAGCCCATCAGGTTCAGGGCCATCATCGAGTACACCCACGGCGGCTGGATCCCTCCCCAACTGCCGTCGGCCTCCTGTCGCTGCCGGATCCAGGCCACCGCGCGCCGTCTGGCTTCGGTTCGCAACCGCCGCGAAGGCCTGCGTTCGTAGGCGTGAAGGGCGGTGTCGATGCGCTCGAACCGACCCTTCCACGTCGACAGCGGATGGCGAGGAGGCTTGGGCAGCCCGCTCCTGATCTCGTCGATGCCGAACCCGATCGGTCGGTTAGGCCGGAACGACCCCACGATGGTCAGTGGAACGATGGTCTGGCGAGCCCAGCACGCCCAGTCGTAAACGTTGAACGGGAACCAGCCCGGCAGGAAGATCAGCTCCGGCGGCAGCGCGGGCAGGTCGTCCCACGACCAGAGCCCGAACAGCGCCATCCACAGCCGGGTGAAGACACGGGTCCGCTCCAAGCCACCGTGGTCCAGGACCCAGTCTCGTGCTCGCTTCATGTGGCCGGCGTCAGGGTGATCCCCGGCCAGCTTCAGCGCCACGTAGGCCTCGACGGTGGTCGAGAGGTCGCCCGGGCCGCCGAAGAAGTTGGCCCACGTGCCGTCATCGCGCTGCTGGGAGCGGATCCACTCGGCGGCGGAGGCAGCGACGTCGTCGGTGAGCACCCCGAGGAACCTCCGGAGCAACAGGTCCTCCGCGTCCATCGTCACGTTCGTCTCGAGTTCGCCCTTCCACCACCCCTTCGGTGTCTGCAAGGAGAGGAGGTGCTCGGTGGCACGGCCCAGCGCTTCCTGGGCGAGGGCCTCGATCGCCGGGCGGGTTCTGATGACCATCAGAAGTCCCTCCCGGCGACGAACCTGGCCATCTCTTCGAGCTCCCCGGCCGCTCGACGGTCCAGTCCCCGGCCGGCGAGGGCGTCCAGCGCGGCCGAGAGGTGCTGTCCGGCCAGCCCCAGGGTCCACTCGCGGCTGCCGGCGTCCTCGAGGCCCACCACCGCCAGGGCGACCTGCTCCTCGTCCGGGTCACCGTTGGACAGGAACCGCCGCACCTCGGTGCCCTCGGACCCTCCCAACGAGAGGGCATGGACGACGGGGAGGGACTTCTTGTGCTGCCAAAGGTCACCGGCCGCAGGCTTCCCCGTCACGGCCGGGTCTCCCCAGATACCGAGGACGTCGTCGACGGCCTGGAATGCCAGCCCCAGGTGCCGGCCGTACGACCGAAGGGCCTCGACCGAACCGTGGTCCCCGCCGCCCAGGATGCCCCCGATGGCCGCGGCGCAGGAGAGTAGGGCTCCGGTCTTCCGGCCGGTCATCCCGAGGCATTCCTCCAGGGACACCTCCGGGCGCGATTCGAACGCCAGGTCCTCCGCCTGGCCCTGGATCATCTCGGCGGTGGCTCGGGTCAACAGCGCGGCCGCAGTCCGCGTTTCCGGCCTGGGATCTCCCAGAAGGAGGTCTTCGGCCAGAGTCAGGAGGGCATCACCCACCACGATGGCCTGCCCCAAACCGAACATGGCCCACACCGTGGGACGGTGGCGACGTTCCCGGTCGCCGTCCATGACGTCGTCGTGCAGCAGCGAGAAGTCGTGCACCAACTCGACCGACACGGCGCCGGCCAAGGCTGCCGCCGCATCGGCTCCCACAGCCTCCGCCGCGAGTAGGGCGATGGTCGGTCGGACCGCCTTGCCGCCGTTCCCCTCGACCTTGCGTCCCTTGGTGTCGCGCCACCCCCGGTGGTACTCGGCGACCCGGGCGAGATCCGGTGAGAGCCGGTCGACGGCGCGGCGAAGCCCGGCATCGATCAATGGCCGGAGCCGTCCGAACGCGGCCGGGATCGTCGCCTCGGGCCGCCGTCCGGGGGACGAGGCTTCCCTGCGCAGGGCGTGCTCGCGGATCACGCGGCCACCACCGCCGGGAGACGCTCCGTTCGGCCCAGCGTCAGAAGGGCCTGCCGGGCCGCCGTGACCCCGCTGCGAACTGCCCCCTCCATGGTGGCCGGCCAGCCGGTGTCGGTCCACGCGCCCGCCAGGAACAGACGGGGGATCCTGGTGGCGGGCCCCGGCCGGAGCGCCGCCGTCCCCGGAATCTGACGGAACGTGGCCCCGCGGTCCCGGGTGACCAGGAACCGTTCCACCGACGCGCCCTTCACCCGAGGGAACAGCTCCGCCAGCGCGGGCAGAAAGGCCTGGCGGAACCATTCAACCGGCCGGTCGACGACGTCGGCCGCTCCGGAGAGCGTGACGGCGAGGTACTGGCCTCGGTTCAGCCCGGCCGCTCTGGTGCGGTCGAACACCCACTGCACAGGCGAGTCGACGGCCGCGGCGAAGCGCAGCGCGGTCACCGGCCGGTCGTACACCACGTGCACGTTCACGATGGGCGAGAGCCCGAGGCGGGCGGGTGCGGTGGGGTCCACGAACGTCCCAGGCGGCACCACATCGGCCACGCGGTCGTTCGGCACGGCCACGATCACGGCGTCGGCCTCGAAGGATCCGTCGTCGAACGCCACGCCGGTGACGCCCCCGTCGTCGGCAACGACCTGTCGGACCCTCGCCCCCAGCTCGACCGCGGCGCCGGCGGAAACGAGTGCCCCGCGCCCAGCCCTCCCGTGCAGCTCGCCCAGCGGGATCAAGGGGATGCCAATGTCCGCGGCGTCGTTTCGCTCCAGGAGGCCCGTCCGGAAGACCTTCACCGCCAGGGCGAGGCTGCCCTCGGCGGCGGACAGGTTCAGGGACGGGAGAGCGAACAGGTCCCACAGGTAGCGGACGGCCGCGGCGCTCTGTCGATGCTCCCGGAGCCAGTCCAGGAAGGTCCGGGCGTCCAACGACGGGTCGCGTGGGTCGAGCCGCCGCAGGGCCAGCGAAGCGCGGAGGGCCCGGAGCCGGTCCGCGTTGCCCAGGTAGGGGTACCCGGCCAACGCGCGGCCCAGGTGCAGGGGCGCCGGCAACCCGCTCCTTCGGAGCCGTGCCGGCGACCGTCCCGGAGACAACACGGGGATGTCCATCCGGGGCTGGAGATACGTCTGGTCGGCCGCCCCCAACCGATCGAGGAATCCGAGGTAGGACGTGCAGCACCGCAGGAACACGTGCTGGCCGGTGTCGATGAGCAGGCCCTCGCGTTCGAACGACGCCGTGGCCCCGCCCAGCCACTTCTTCGCCTCGAGAACGGTGACCTGGACGCCGGCGTCCGCGCACGCCAGGGCCGCTGCCATACCGGCCAGCCCCCCGCCGACCACGACGACCCGGGGCGCCCGCTCGCTCATGCCACCATCCCTGCCAGAGCACGGCCGGCGACCAGAGCCTTCTCCCATCCGGGAAGCTCGACCCGCCCGGCCAGGACCTGCTGCGGCCGCTCCTCGATCCGCCGGAGCAGGTGGAGATAGATCCCGGCCATCGCTCCCGCGCAGGCGGCGCTGCGGCGATCGAGGTATCGCAGCAGCCCCAGACCGCCCTCGAACCACGAGCGGGCCCGCCCGGCTTCGAACCGGATCAGCCGCACCGCCGGGGAGGACGTCCGCCTCTCGAGGCTGGCCCGGGTGCAGCCGAACCGCTCGAGATCCTCGGCCGGGATGTACATCCGGTCCCGCCCCAGGTCCTCCCGGACGTCGCGGAGGATGTTCGTCAATTGCATGGCCACTCCCAGGTCGTCGGCGAGGGGTTCGGCCTCGACCATCCGATCCGAGCCGAAGACCCCGAGGGACAAGCGGCCGATGCTGCCGGCGACCCGCCGTCCGTACCGCACCAGGTCATCGAACGCGCGGTACTCGGCGCCGGCGACGTCCATCCGGACCCCGTCCAGGAGGTCCCGGAACGCACCGACGGGCAGTGGAAATCGTTCGGTGGCGAGTCCGAGCGCGGCCAGGACCGGGTCCCGGGAGCCAGGCTGGAGATCATCCAGCGATGACTCGATCCGGGCCAGGGCCTCCAGCTTCGCCGGCCTCGGGAGATCCCCGTCGCCGACGTCGTCTATGCGACGGGCCATGGCGTACACGGCCGCCAGCGCCTCCCGTTTCGGGACGGGCAGCAGGCGGATGCCGTACCAGAAGTTCCGGGCCCGTCTCCGCGTCACGTCCTCGCAATACCGAACCGCCGGCACCGTCATCTTCTGATCAGCTCCCTGGCCGCGAAGACGGCCCGCCGGGATCGCGAAGCTCGAGCCGACGCGCCGAACGTGTCGAACCCCCGGTGCTCCAAGTCGGCCAAGGCGGCCAGCCCGCCGGCGGTGAACAGGCGAACGGCCAGCCCGATCCTCCCGCCGATGGAAGGTCCCAGCTTCCGGCCCTCCACCAATAGGGCGCGGGTCCGGGCTGCCTCGAAACGCATCAGCTGGAGGAACGCCTGGTCGTTCTCGCCGGCCATGAGCTGATCGACCGAGTAGCCGAACCGCTCCATGTCCTCCAGCGGCACGTACACCCGATCGTTCGCGGCGTCCTCTACCAGGTCCTGCCAGAACTCGACCAGCTGGAGCCCGGTGCAGGTCGAATCGGACAGCGAGCGGCGCCCCTGGGTGAGGGTCCCCGAGATCCGCAGGACCAGCTCGCCGACGGGGTTCGCCGAGAACGTGCAGTACTCGGCCAGCTCGTGGTAGGTCCCGTAGCGGTGGGTGCTTTGGTCCCGGCGGTTCGCCTCGATCAGGCGGTCGAAGGGGTCGCGGGGCAGGGCGTAGCGATCCACGGTGACGGCCAGCTGAGACATCAAGGGATGGGTCGGGCGGCCACCGAACACCCCGTCAAGCTCGGACGCCAGCCACTCGAGGAGCGCCGAACGGTCACCGGCCGCCTCATCACCGATGTCGTCCACCATCCGGGCGAACCCGTAGACGTTCATCAGGTGGGGGCGCAGATCCTTCGGGAACAATCGCGAGGCGACCGGGAAGTTCTCGCCCCGGGCCTGGGCAAGAACCTCGGCCGCACGCGGGGCGTGCGCCGGCAGCACGGTCATTCCCCCATGACCTGCATCAGCACCCGGCGGTCCCTCGACCGGTCCAGCTCGAGGAAGAACACCCGCTGCCAGCGGCCCAGCATGAGCTTGCCTTCCACGATCGGGATGGTCTGCGAGCTCGAGCCGATCAGTCCCTGCTTGCAGTGGGCGTGGCCGTTGGGGACGTCGTGATCGTCGTCCTCGAGGTTTTCCGTTCGGTGCGTCAGGTCGTCGTGCCGGTAGGAGCGTTGCTCGGGCACCAGAGACTGGACGAGCTCCTCGAAGTCGCTGACGAAGCCGCTCTCGCGCTCGTTGATGACGACGGCGCACGTCGTGTGGGGGGAGTACACCAGCGCCATCCCGTTCTTCACGCCGCTGCGATCGACCAGGTCCGTGAGGTCGGACGTGACGTCGACGAACTCCATGCATCGAGAGGTCGTGAAGCTGTGGTT
>JBKPGU010000017.1:0-4712 GCA_046729535.1 Actinomycetota bacterium | reverse complement strand
CACTCAACCCGCCGCGCACGGAGCGGCTGCCGCGCTTGATCAGGAGACGTTCGACCGTGTCCTGGAGGAGCAGCTGGGGAAGGGAGTCGATCGCCGGGTTGCCGAGGGCCGGGCCCGGGCCGCCGCGGTGGTGGCCGCCCGGAAGAAGGCTCAGGGGTGAGTGCGACCACCCCGCTTGCCGCCGAGAGGCTGATCGACTGGCGCACCGCCCGGCTCGTCGGCGAGCAGGTCGCCGGGAAGGGGACCCCGCTGACGGCGGTCGAACGGGCCCAGCTGGCCGAGGATTTCGGCGAGGTGGTCCAAGAGGCCGAGTCGTTGGTTCGGTCGTTCACCGGCCTCCAGACCGATGGCTACCGAGCAAGGCCGTGGGTCATGACGCGGGGACAGTGGCTGCAGGCCAACCTCCGAGGGTTCGAACGGATC
Source organism: Actinomycetota bacterium (assembly GCA_046729535.1). Classification (GTDB taxonomy): domain Bacteria; phylum Actinomycetota; class UBA4738; order UBA4738; family UBA4738; genus JBKPGU01. The sequence continues at coordinate 4,289 of JBKPGU010000017.1, read as the reverse complement.
CTGGAGCCCTTCGCGGAGAAGGTGGTGTCGCAGCGGTCCGACGGGGCACTGGCCGGGATCAGGAGGAACGTCCTCGCCGCGCAGGTCGGTGGGCTGCTGGGTTACCTGGGGCACCGGGTCCTCGGGCAGTACGATCTGTTCCTGCCCCCGGATGACGACGGGATGATCTACTTCGTCGGTCCGAACATCGCCGGCGTCGAGCGGAAGTTCGGCTTCGCACCGCACGACTTCCGCCTGTGGCTCTCGCTCCATGAGGTGGCCCACCGCCTCCAGTTCGGGGGCGCCCGGTGGCTCCGCGGCTACTTGCTCGGCTTGATGGACACCTACCTCAACACGGTGGAGGTCGACCCTGGCTGGTTGGCCCAGAGCCTGAAGCGCGCCATCGACGAGGTGCGGAGCGGGCGGGCCGATTATCGGGGGTTCGGCTGGATCTTCCTGCTGATGACCCCGGAGCAGAGAGCGATGGTCCGCCAGATGCAGGCCATGATGTCCCTGCTCGAGGGACACGGGAACTACGTGATGGACGAGGTGTCTCGGGGCCGCGTGAAACACGCCGACGCCTTTCGCCGGACGCTCCACGCCCGACGGAACAAGGCGGGGGTCGAGAGGGCCTTCCAGAAGGCGATCGGGTTCGACGTGAAGGTTCGTCAGTATGCCCAGGGGGAGTGGTTCGTCGCCGAGGTCGTGCGGAACGCGGGAATGGATGTCTTCAACCGCGTATGGGAGAAGCCGGAAAACCTTCCGACGATGGAAGAGATCGCCCGGCCCCAGGACTGGGTGGCGAGGGTGGGCGCCTCCTAGACCGCGATGCCGCGAACGGGCCTCCCCCGGCCACCGGCCGTTGCCCGGGTCCTCCACAAGGTGACCGCGACGGCTCGCCGGCACGCCATGTTCGAACCCGCCGATCATGTCGTCGTGGCCGTCTCAGGAGGTCCCGACTCGATGTGCCTCCTCCATTCGATGGTTCGCCTCCAGCGTCTCCTCCGGGTCCGGGTAACGGGTTTCCACTTCGACCATCGGCTTCGGAAGGGCTCCGAGGGTGACGCCCGGTACGTCGAACGCCAGTGCGCGAAGCTGGACGTCCCGTTCGTCCTTCGCCAAGCCCGGTCGCGACCCCGACGAGGAGAGTCCGTCGAGGCCTGGGCCAGGATCGTCCGGTATGAGGCCTTGAGCGTTGTGGTCGAGGAGCTCGGCGGCGGGGTGGCGGCGGTGGCGCACACCGCGGACGACCAGGCGGAAACCGTCCTCCTGGCCCTCCTCAGAGGGGGGGGCCTGGAGGCGCTGTCCGGGATGCGGGCTGTCAGCCGGCCTATCGTTCGGCCGCTGCTGGACGTCACCCGGGAGGAGACGGTGGCGTTCTGCCGGGCCCTCCGGCTTCGACCGCGCGACGACCCCATGAACCGGGATCCCCGGTATCTGCGCGTCGCCCTCCGCACCGGCTTCATCCCCCTGATCGAGAAGCGCCTGGGCCGCGGCATCCGGCAATCCCTGGTCCGGACCGCCGCCCTCCTGGCGGAGGACGCGAAGTTCCTGGATGCGGCGGCGGAGGACGCCGCCGGCCGGGTCGTGGCGCGGTCCGACGAAGGACACCTGCTTCGAGCGGCGCCGTTGCGTGAGCTGCCGAAGCCGATCGCGGCCCGGGTGGTTCGCCGGGAGATGCTCGTCCTGGGGTTCCTACCGGAGGGGGCGGCCATCGACGCGGTGCTCGGGTTGGCGGAGGGCCGCCCTGGACGGCGGGCAGATCTTCCTGGAGGCTTGTCCGCGCGGAGGGAGAGGGGGTATGTTCGCCTTTCTCGCCCTTCCCCCGGTTCGAATCGGTAGCTGCCGTCGGCGAGGAGCCTTTCATCAGCGAGTCGAGAGAGGGAGGGGTTCTCATGGATCCATCGCCCGATGTCTTCCCGATCGCCGGTTCGCCCTTGTCGGGAACCCTCCCTACACTGGGCGGTCCCATGAAGGTGCATCAGGAGGACATCGCGCAGATCCTGCTGACCGGCGAGCAGATCCAGGACAAGATCGCCGAACTCGGGGCCCAGATCACTCGCGACTACGCCGGATCGGATCTCCTGCTGGTGGGCGTGCTGAAGGGCGCATTCGTGTTCATGGCCGACCTGTCGCGCCACATCCACCTGCCGATGGAGTTCGACTTCATGGCGGTCTCGTCCTACGGTGCCGCCACGCAGACCTCCGGCGTGGTGCGGATCCTGAAAGACCTCGACCACGAGATCCAAGGACGGAACGTCCTGATCGTGGAGGACATCGTCGACTCCGGGCTGACGCTCAGCTACTTGATGAAGAACCTTCGGACGCGAAGGCCGGCCACCATCGAAGTCTGCGCCTTGATGCAGAAGACGGACGTGCAGCAGGTGCCGATCGAGATCAAGTACCGGGCGTTCGAGATCCCGCCGGTGTTCGTGGTGGGGTACGGGCTAGACTACGGCGAGCGGTTCCGGAACCTCCCGTACGTCGGGACCCTCAGGCCCGAGGTCTACCGGGACGCGGTCTCCTAGCGGAGCTGCTGACCAGGCCCCCGTCGGGGACCCCGGCCACCTTCTCCCCATCGACAGACCTCACGTCGAGACCCGCGCCCTCCGGCGATGACGGCAGGTTCCGGGTTTCCGTTCCCCCCGGCGACTACCTCATCACCGTCGAGCGGCTCGAAGGGATCCAGTTCGCCAAGCCCCTCCCGGTGGCCGTCCCGGACGGCGCCTTCGTGGACGTGACCGTCTCGGTCGACCCCGGCATCCGCTGAGGGGCCGTCTGGCAGCGAGTTGCAAGGATCCACCGGCGGGGCTGTCTGACCCCTGTGCTACCATCGCCCGAACCAGCATGCGGGGGCTTTGGTTCCGTGTTTCGGCAGGTCACCTGAGGTCAGGAGCATCCCACGAAGAACCAGGAGCCACCTGTTCGACGCATCCTCCGTGGTCCCCTCATCTACCTACTGGTGGTGCTTGCCGCGCTGTGGCTGTTCCTGAGCTTCGCCACCAAGGGACCCCAACCCACCAAGGTCTCGCTTCCCGCCTACGAAGCGTCCCTGTCCAAGGGGGAGATCGCCACCGCGGTCTTCCGCGAGCGCGACCAGAAGGTGATCGGCAAGATGCTGGACGGGAGCAAGTATGAGCTCAGCTACCCCCAGCTGTACCAGGAACAGCTGACCAGAGACATCCTCCTGGCCCCGAACCGGGTCAACCTCAGCACCGACCCGCAGAAGAACTCGCTGTTCCTGAGCGCCCTGTTCAACATCCTTCCGGTCATCCTGGTGCTCGGCGTGATCATCTTCTTCATGAACCAGGTGCAGGGCGGCGGCAACCGCGTGGTGTCGTTCGGCAAGGCGAAGGCGAAGGTCGTCAGCAAGGATCAGCCGAAGACCACCTTCCAGGACGTGGCCGGCGTGGACGAGGCCGTCGAGGAGCTCGAGGAGGTCAAGGAGTACCTCGAGAACCCGGCGAAGTTCCAGGCCATGGGGGCGAAGGTACCCAAGGGCATCCTGCTGTTCGGCCCTCCGGGGACCGGCAAGACGTTGCTCGCTCGCGCCGTCGCCGGAGAGGCCGGGGTCCCCTTCTTCTCGATCAGCGGTTCGGACTTCGTCGAGATGTTCGTGGGCGTGGGGGCGGCTCGGGTCCGGGACCTGTTCGAACAGGCCAAGCAGAGCGCACCGGCCATCGTGTTCATCGACGAGATCGACGCCGTCGGTCGTCATCGCGGCGCCGGCCTGGGCGGGGGCCACGACGAACGTGAGCAGACCCTGAACCAGCTCCTCGTCGAGATGGACGGGTTCGACGCCCGAACGGGGGTCATCCTGATGGCCGCCACCAACCGGCCCGACATCCTCGACCCGGCTCTGCTCAGGCCCGGGCGGTTCGACCGGCAGGTCGTCATCGACCGGCCCGACCTCGAAGGGAGGAAGGGCATCCTGAGGGTGCATGCGCGGGGCAAGCCCACGGACCCTTCGACCGACCTGGACATCATCGCCCGGCGTACCCCCGGATTCACGGGGGCCGACCTGGCGAACGTCGTGAACGAGGGCGCGCTCCTGGCGGCCCGCCGGGGGAAGCAGGAGATCACCCTTCTCGAGCTGGAGGAAGCCATCGACCGGGTGGTGGCGGGTCCCGAGCGCAAGACCCGCCTGATCTCCGAGCGCGAGAAGCGCGTCATCGCCTACCACGAGGCCGGCCACGCTCTCGTGGCCTACCTCCTGCCGAACGCCGACCCCGTCCACAAGATCACGATCGTCTCCCGCGGCCAAGCGCTCGGGCTCACGATCTCGCTCCCGACCGAGGACAAGTACCTGA
>JBKPGU010000016.1:0-4214 GCA_046729535.1 Actinomycetota bacterium | reverse complement strand
CGTCGGGACGCTGCCGGCCACGTTCACCGTTGTTCCCGCGTCCCTGCGGGTGGTCGTGCCGGCGGCAAACGGAGGATGAGAGGGATGCAACCATGACCGATGCGCTGTTGCTGCTGCACGGGTGGCCCCTGGACGCCTCGATGTGGGGACCACAGCTGGAGGAGCTCGAGGGGACGACGCAGGTGGTCGCGCCCGACCTCCCCGGGTTCGGCGGTGAGCCACCCGCTGGCGACGTCATGACCATGGAAGCGGCGGCCGATCATGCCGCCCGGGCCCTCGCGGAGGCCGGCGCCCGACGGGTTGTGGTGTGCGGCCTGTCGATGGGTGGATACGTGGCCCTGGCCCTCTGGCGTCAGCACCGTGACACGGTATCCGGCCTGGTGCTGGCCAACACCCGAGCCGGGGCCGACGACGAGGCCGGCAAGGAGCGCCGCCGGCAATTGGCGGAGCGACTGAGGACCGAGGGCAACTTCCTGGCCGACAGCCCGCCTCCGCTCTTGTCGGCGGACGCGCCGGCGGAGCTGTGGAACCGGGTCAAGGAGATCGTCCGGGCCCAACCCGCGGAGTCCATCGCCGCCGCTTCACTGGGGATGGCCGAACGGCAGGATTCGACCCCGGACCTCACGGGGATCGACGTTCCCACCCTGGTCATCACGTCGACCGGCGACACGCTGATCCCGCCCGAGGCCACGACCCCAATGGGCGACCAGATCCCCGGAGCCAGGGTCGAGGTCATCCACGGAGCCGGCCATCTGTCGAATGTCGAGGCACCGGATGCCTTCAACAGGCTGCTGATCGAGCACCTGGCCCGGAGTGGCACGTAGGGCCGGCGCTCGGAGCCCGGGTCGAGGAAAGTCCGCAGCCGGCCGAGAGCCCTCGCCTAGACTCAACGGGAAGCCATGACGATCCCCAAGCGGTTCGCGCAGCACTACCCGTTCCCCCTCGACGACTCCCAGGTTCGAGCCATGGAGGCCCTCGACGCGGGCGAGTCCGTGTTGGTCGCCGCGCCCACCGGAGCCGGTAAGACCGTGGTGGCCGAGTTCGCCATCGAACGCGCCCTCGGTCATCACCGCAAGGCGTTCTACACGACGCCCCTCAAGGCGCTGTCGAACCAGAAGTTCGGGGACTTCTCCGCTCGATGGGGGGCGGAAAGAGTGGGCCTGCTCACCGGCGACAACTAGATCAATTCGGAGGCCCCGGTCGTCGTGATGACCACCGAGGTCCTCCGCAACATGCTCTACGAAAGCAGCCTGACCCTCGAGGGCCTCGAGACCGTCGTGCTGGACGAGGTCCACTACCTGCAGGACCCCTACCGCGGCGCCGTGTGGGAGGAGGTCCTGATCCACCTGCCCTTGTCGGTGGCCGTCGTGTGCCTCTCCGCCACCGTGTCGAACGCCGAGGAATTCGGCGAATGGATCGGGGCGCTGCGAGGGCCCACCCGCGTGATCATCGAAGAGAAGCGCCCCGTACCGCTGCGCAACCTGTACATGGTCGGGCGGGAGCTGCACGACATGCACGTCGAACAGAACGGTCGACTCCAACCGAATCCCTACCTGATCTCGCTGGACCAGCGAGAGCTTCGTGTCCGGGAGTGGCGCCCCAGGGCCGGAGGCCGGTACGGCCGGCGCCAGGTCGCCAGGATCGAGCGACCCCGGGAGGGGCACCGGCGTGTCTACGTCCCCCGCAGGGAGGAGGTCGCCACGCGCCTGCAGGAAGAGGGCATGTTGCCCGCGATCTACTTCGTGTTCAGCAGGGCGGGCTGCGATCAGAGTGTCCGGTACCTGCGAGAGGCCGGCATCCGTTTGACCACGCGCCAGGAAGAACTGCGGATCATCGAACGGGCCGAAACCCGCGCCGCGTGGATGGACGAGGAAGACTTGTCGGCCCTCGGCTTCTTCGAGTTCCGGGAGGCCCTGGGAGCCGGGATCGCCTCGCATCATGCCGGCATGCTGCCCCTGTTCAAGGAGGCCGTCGAGGAGCTGTTCCAAGCGGGGCTGATCAAGATCGTGTTCGCCACCGAGACGCTCTCGCTGGGGATCAACATGCCGGCGAAGACCGTGGTGATCGAGGACCTTTGGAAGTTCTCCGGAGAGCGCCGCGAGATGCTCACGCCCGGCGAGTACACGCAGCTCACCGGCCGGGCCGGCCGACGGGGGATCGACGAGATCGGGTACGCGGTCGTGCTGTATCAGCGCCAGGTCCCGTTCGAACGCGTCGCCGGACTGGCCTCGACCCGGACCTACGAGCTGCGTTCGTCCTTCCGCCCCTCGTACAACATGGCGGTCAACCTGATCCGGAACTACACGCGGGAAGAGGCCAGGCACCTGCTGAACTCCTCGTTCGCTCAGTTCCTCGCCGACCGGGGTGTGGTCACTCTGGAGCGACAGCTCGAACGCGACCGGGCTTACCTCGACGGGTACCTGGCCAGGATGTCGTGCGACCGGGGCGACTTCGTCGAGTACTGGGGCCTCCGTGAGCGGGCCGCCAAGATCCGGGCGGAGGCTCATCGGAGCGATCAACGGGACCGCCAGCCGGAGGCCCGCGCGGCGCTGACGGCCCTTCGTCCCGGTGACGTGATCTTCCTGCCCTCGCCGCGACGGAAGGGTCTGGCCGTGGTGGTGGCGAACCGCGAGGGTCGCCCCACCGTGCTGACCATGGACCGCCGTTACTTCCGCGTGGCCGGCCGAGACTTCGACGATCCGCCGAAGGTGGTGGCCCACATCGACCTCCCGCGGTCGGGGAGCGGCCGGAGCGCCACGGTTCGCCGGGACCTCGCCGCGAGGCTCGCCGCGCTGAGGGTGCGTCCGCCCCGCGAATCCGGTCACCAGCGCGACCCGTTGGCCGAGGCCAGGGCTGCCGAGCTGGAGCGCCAAGCCGAACGTCACCCCTGCCACGGGTGCCCGGACCGGCCCGAGCACGAGCGGTGGGCCACGCGGGCCTCGAAGCTCCAACGAGAAGTGGCGGGGCTGGAGCGGAGGATCCGGTCGCGAACCGAGACGCTCGGGAAGCAGTTCGAACGCGTCCTGGCCGTGCTAGAGGAGATGGAGTACGTCCACGGGTTCACTCTCACAGAGAAGGGCGAGCGGCTCCGACGGATCTACGGCGAGGGAGACATCCTTGTGGTGGAGGGGCTGACCCAGGGCCTATTCGATGGGCTCTCCGCACCCGAGTTCGCCGCTCTGGTCTCGACGCTCGTGTACGAGTCTCGCGAGCGGGTCCCACGTCGGGTGGAGATCCCCACGCAGACGTTGCGGGACCGGTACGGGTCGCTGTCGCGGTTGTGGTCGGAGATCCGACGGGTCGAGGACGGCAACCAGGTCGAGCTGTGCCGCGAGCTCGACCCGGGGTTCGTACTCGTGGTGTTCGACTGGGCCGAGGGCAAGCCTCTGGAGGACGTGCTGGCCGCTTCCGGCCTCGCGGCCGGCGATTTCGTCCGGAACTGCAAGCAGCTGCTCGACCTGCTGCGCCAGATCGAGGAGGTGGCAGGACCGGACGTGGCTCCGACCGCCCGGGCTGCCCACGGCGCCGTCAACCGCAGCGTGGTCGCCTACACGGGCGTGGAGGTCTGAGCGCGAACACTTGAGGTCCGGCCGCCCGGGCTGGAATGATGCCCTGGTGGACGCGCTGGCTTCCCTGATCGAGCGCCTTCCCTCCGGCACGGTGAGCACCCATCCCGGCGAGCTGGGGAGCCACGCCCACGACCGATGGGCCCTGGCCCTGCTCCACGAGCTCCGAGGGGATCGGGTCCCGCCCCCCGCTGCTGTGGTATTCCCGAAGACCGTCGAGCAGCTGTCGGCGATCCTCTCCTGGGCGACCGAGACCGGCACCGCGGTGGTCCCTCGCGGAGCGGCCACCGGCCTGTCAGGTGGAGCTCAGGCCTTGAAGCGCTCGGTGGTGGTGGACCTCGGTCGGATGGACCGGGTGCTGTCGGTTGACGACGTGTCTCAAGCCGTCGAATGCCAGGGAGGGGCCCGCGGGGCGGACGTGGAGGCCGCCCTCGCGGCCCGGCGGCTGACCCTCGGGCACTACCCCGAGACCCATGCGGAAGCGACGGTGGGCGGGTGGATCGCCAGTGCTTCCGTCGGCTACGCCTCGGCCGGGTACGGCTCGATCGAGGACATGGTCCTGGGGATGACCGTGGTCTGGGCCGGCGGAGAGGTCGTCCGGCTCAAGTCCGTCCCGCGATCGGCGGCCGGCCCGGATCTCCGGCAGCT
>JBKPGU010000015.1:0-5509 GCA_046729535.1 Actinomycetota bacterium | reverse complement strand
AGGGCGTCGAAGTTCCCGCTTCCGTTCAGCGCCAGTGATCGCTTCAGGACGCCTTCGGCCTTCGGGTAGTAGCTCGAGTCCGCCGTGATGCGGGCCTGCTGGACGTACGCCTGCCCCAGGGCGGCGAACGATCGCCAGTCGGTGGGGAGCGAGCGAACCCGGATCTGAAGGTCGGCGATCACGTCGCCCAGGGTTCCGGCGTCGATCACGGGATGCGATCGAAGGGATGGAGCGGCGTCGCCGGACACGACCGCCCGAGGCGAACCGACCCGGGACCTGGCGAAGCACACTGCCCCCAGGCCGAACACCGCCATCGAGAGCAAGGAGACCGCCGCCATCTTCGCCGCTCGCCTCAACCTCGTCCGCTCCTCGTTCGATGGGCCCTGAGGGGCCCGGCCCCGGCCGGTACCCCTCCGATGCCCGTCCGTTGTGCTCCCGTCAGCTCCTGGAGTCCGCCATCGTTCGGTCGGAGCCTCCGGTGTGGGTCCCGTTCACCCTGCGGCGACGGATCATCGCCATGGCGAGTCCGCCTCCGATGAGCAGGCCGCCGATCCCGGCCGCCACGGCGATGGCCGTCGCTGTTCCGGACGAGACGTCCTTGCTCGAAGCGGGCGCTGCCGTCGCTGTTCCGGCAGGCTGGGCGGGCGGCGCAGGCTGGGCCGCCGTGGTTCCCAGGGCCGTCGTCCCCGAACCGGAGTGTGGAAGGGCAAGGTACGGGAACGCGCTCTCGAACGCGACGTCGTTCTTGGAGACGCCGTCGCCGAGATCGTTCGGGCTGCCGACCAGCTCGCCTTCAACCACTTGCAGGGCGATGTCGATGACGTCGTCCTGCAACCTTCGCCCGTTGGGGAACCCGGCCTTGTCGCCGCCGATGACGCCCAGCATGTTGGGGTTGGCCGTCGGAGCGATCGACATGTTCAGCCGGAGCAGCTCGCTCGGCACGACGTCGGCCGGCTTGGTGAGTCCGTCCACCCCGGTGAGGAACACCGACACCAGATCGTCCCGAGGAGTGGCCGGGGCCTCGATCTTGTAGACGGCCTCGATCAACTTCGGAAGCTCGGGGTCGGTGACACCGGCCAGGAACTGGGCGTCGTCGGCGGGCTTGGATCGGTTGAAGAGGTCCTTCGCGCCCACCGGCACGACGACTTCGTTCACCAGCGGGTTGCCCAGCCGGTCGATCTGAACGTACTTGCCCACCCCCTTGCCGGTCGGCGAGATGGTTTGCCGCTCGGCGGTGGTCCAGACGCCGATGATCGGGTTCTTCGTGGCGTCTCCGTCGGCGGCCAGGTCGGACTTCGGGACCTGGAGCGCCATGGTGTGCACGTTGAACCCGGCCAGCGAATCGTTGCCGGCTTCCTTCAGGTTGGTGCCGTACAGGAGGTCGAACACCCGAAGGTCAAGGAAGAACGGGTCGTCGACCTGGCCGACGAACGACTGCCCGCCGCCTTCGATGCCGACGATCGCCTGGTCACGCAAGCCCTTGTAGTCGGGCATGGACGCCGCGCCGACGTTGGACGGCGCGACGATGGCGTCCTTCAGGAGCGACGTGGTCCCCGAAGCGGTGATCGCGTCGAGGTCGTACGTCTGGAAGAAGTTCAGGTTGGCATCGTCCAGCTTGTTGACCGGTCCCAGGTTGTACAGGAACGTCTTGGGGTTCCGGTAGTGGCTGGCGAAGGTCCACCGGTACACGATGTCCGGCTTCGCGTCGCCGTTGTTGTCGATGTTGACGTCGTAGTGGACGCCGTCCTGGAACTTGAAGAAGTTCGGGCCTCCCGAAGGCGACTCGAACGGGATCCAGTTGCTGATCAGCGTCACGGTATCGGGCTTGTCCGGGCTGACGAACGCGTACAGGTCCGTGCTGTCGACGGCCGGGTCCTGCGACACCAATGGCGCCTCGCGGTGGCTCGACGCGAAGCCGGTCGCCGGGCCCAGGCTCGTGAAGATTCCGAGTCCGAGCGCGGCGACGGCCGAAACGGCGGCCGCCATCTTGCGGAATCGCTTGCCGATGTGAGGCAAAGCTCACCTCCCTGTCGTGATGGAACGGATCGGATCGAAGTGCCCCCCGGGCGCGCTCGCCGGACCCTCCGGCGCCGCCGACGTCACCGCCTCCTCACTGAAAAGGGCGGCACATGCCACTCCTTCGCGGAGGGACGGGAAACGGATTACTGGCGGGGAGCCAAACGACCCGGAGACAGCCCGGCCTGGTCACTCGGTGGGTGAGACCCCCGCCGCCGGACGAGGCGAGGCTGCACGCGTTGCGCGGAGGAAGCCCCAGTACATCACGGCGACGCCGGCCGCCAGGCTCACCGAGAACAGCGGCACGATGTGGAATCCGGCCCCGACGCCCGACCCGATGGCGACGATGGTCGCTCCCAGGGCGATGCCCAGAGTGCCCGCCGTTCGGTCTCGCAGGGCAGGTTGACCGCCCATCCTCGAGGCCGACCACACCAGGCCGCCGAGCAGGAGCAGGTACGCCGGCCACGAGAAGAGCTGGGCCAGGCGGTACGGCGTGCTGTTGTCCCCGAACACGTCCTTCCCCAGCGGTAGAGACCTCGAGAGCGGGGCGAGGTGCATCGACGCACCCCACACCTCGAGCCCCGCGTAGATGCCGCCGGCAGCCAGGACCCCGAGACAGGCCCGCGCGAGCCACCGGGGCGCCAAGAGGTACAGCTCCCCGGCGAACAGGAACGGCACTGTGAGCACCGCGCCGAACAGCCAGAACACGCGGAACTCGCCCGGCGACCAGCGGTCGACAACGCCCAAGAACATGGCCATCGACGCCAGGCCGTACATGAGCAGGGCCAGGGCCCACGCGCCCTCGTGAGGACGGCGCCGGCCGGCGAACCGCAGCCCCAGCTGCACCGCGAACCACAGGGCGATGAACGCGGCGAGCAGGGGGAAGATCGCCAGCCCCCAACGATGCGGAGCGCTCCCGATCACGGCGGCCCGGCCTCCTCGGCGCCCCCCGCCTGCTCGTCGGCAGGGGGCGATTCGGGGGTCGCGGACGACTTGGTTGCGCCCTCGGGAACGGCTTCCTCCCCGAGGATCTCCTCACCGCGCAGGGCCCGACGGAGGACTTTGCCGGTGACGTGGTGAGGCAGCTCCTGCACGATCTGGACGTCCTTCGGCCACTTGAACCTGGCCAACTGTCCCTGGAGGAAGTCCAGCAGCGCTTCGGCGGCGACGGACTCCCCCTCCCTCGGAACCACCCACGCCTGGACCGCCTCGCCCGTCCGGTCGTCCGGGATGCCGACCACGGCCGCCTCGGCCACCGCCGGATGCCTTTCGATGGCTTCCTCAACTTCCTTGGGGAAGACGTTGAACCCGGAGACGATGATCAGATCCTTCTTCCGGTCGACGATGAAAAGGTAGCCGTCCTCGTCCTGGTAGGCGACGTCGCCGGTCTTCAGCCACTCGCCGTCGAAGATCTCCTGGTTCAACTCGGTCCTGCCCCAATAGCCGGAGAAGACGTTCGGCCCTCGGATCTCGATCTCGCCCGGATCGCCCTCTTCGACGTCCTCGCCGTCCTCGTCGACCAGCCGGACCTCCACACCGGGAAGCGGAAGCCCGATCGACCCGGGCTTGGCGCTCGGACCGACCGCATTCGAGGTCACCGCCGGAGCCGCTTCCGTGAGCCCGTACCCCTCCCAGATGGTGATGCCGAACGCCTGCTGGAATGCCTCGAAGGCCCCCGGCGAGAGCGCCGACGCCCCCGAGATCGCCAGCCGAACCCCGCGGAACGCTTCGGTCGGGCCACCCCCGGCTGCTTCCAGCCACGCCGAGAACATCGGCGGGGCCCCGACCAGAACCGTGATGCCGTGGCGATCGATCAGGCCGAGCGAGTCTTCGGGGTCGAACCGTTCGACAAGCACCGCCGTCGCCCCGGTCTTGACGGTGAGGCCGAGGATGACGTTCAGCGCGTAGATGTGGAACAGGGGTAGGGCCAGCAGGAGGACGTCGTGCTCCGTGGGGACGATGGCCTCGACCCGAGACATCTGGTCCAGGTTGGCCAGGAGGTTGGCGTGGGTCAGCATGGCGCCCTTCGGCATGGCCGTGGTGCCGGCGGTGTAGGCGATGGCTGCCAGATCGGAGGGGTCCGTTTCGACGTTCGGCGGATCTCCGGCCTGCCCGAGGGCCTCTTCCAACGACGCCGTCCCGGGAGGGGCGGGGGGACCGCCGATCGCGATCACCGTTTGGAGCTCCTCCAGCCGCTCGCGGATCGAGAGCAGTCCGGGCAGCGCCTCCAGCTCGGTGATGGCAGCCTTCGCTCCGCAGTCGGCGAGGATATGGACCACCTCGCCCGGAGTCAGCATCACGTTCAGCGGACATGCTGTCGCTCCCGCCCGCATCGCACCGTACAGCCCGTATACGAACTCCGGGACGTTGCCGGCCAGGAGGGCCACTCGATCGCCCTTGGCCACGCCGAAGCCGGCCAGCGCAGCCGCGGTCAGGTCCACCCGCTCGTCGAGCTCGGCGTAGCTGATGGGCCGGCCTCGGAACACCAGCGCCGGCCTGTCGGGAACAGCGGCGGCCGTGCTCCGCAGCAGATCGGCGACGTTCACCGCATCCGTCGCCCACCGTCGTGGGCGAGCCTCCCTTTCACGGTCCGACCTCCAGGAACGCCGACTCCACGGCCGCGGCCGGTGTTCGGCCTGCCCACTCCGCGTGGGTCGTCCCGCGAGACTCGATCAGCCCAACATCCTCGAACCCACCTGCCCGTCGTTCGAACAGCACGAGCCTGGCCGATGCGATCTCGGAGTTGTGACAGTGGCGTTCGGTACCGTCGGGGTCCTCGTAGCGCGCCCGGAGCATGTCCCGGGCCGGAGCTTCGATCCGGCCGCTCAAGCGGTAGCGACGGTTCTCGACGTCGACCTTCCATCTCCCCAGGCCGAAGTCGGGCCGGCGACTCATCTTCACCAGCCGGATCCACCGTCCCTGCCACCACACGCCGACGGAGGTCAGGAAAGGGGTGGCGAGGGGGCCGCGCCGGCCCTGGGCCGTGAGCGCGTGCACCATGATGGGCTCCTCGCCATCGAATCCCGCGCAGTGGGCCCACGCCCACCGCTCGGCATGTCGTGAGCCGTACAGATGTCCCTGCTGCGCCGGAGCCCCGTTGATCTCGGCGGGCTCTCCGTTCACCCAGACCGTCCCAGTGATCCGGGTGTTCACGTTCGGCGAAAACGGCTTGGTCGGGGCCAGGCCGCCCCGGTAGAAGGGGCCGGGCAGCAACCGATACGTCTCGCCACCGGTTGGGTAGTCGAGCTCCCATCGGACGGTTCGCTCGCCTCCGTCGATCGATCCCTCCGCGTGTCCCGACGACATGAAGCAATCGCCACCGATGCGAACCGCGAACGAGGTCGTCGACATGGACCACGTCTCGGAGCGGCGGTGGATGCCGAAGGTGCGCGAGGCTTCGGTCGGGTCGAACCTGGCGAACCACACGCCCGCCCGGTGGGAACCTCGCCTCGGGGCATGATACGTGGATCTGATCCAGTACCCGGTTCCGGTG
>JBKPGU010000014.1:0-7812 GCA_046729535.1 Actinomycetota bacterium | reverse complement strand
CGCCCAGTTCGCGAGGGTCCAGGCCCACCCGTGCCTGTCCAAGGCCCCCCACCTCACATGGGAGCAGGCTGCCGCGCCGACGCTGGTCGGTGCCACCGCCTACCGGATGCTGATGGGATGGCCTCCGCACACGGTCCGCGACGGCGATGTCGTCCTCGTTTGGGGAGGGGCCGGTGGCCTCGGCAGCATGGCGATCCAGATCGTCCGGGAGATGGGGGGTAAGGCGGTGGCCGTGGTCTCATCGGACGACAAGGCCGAGTTCTGCATGAAGCTCGGGGCGGCCGGAACCATCAACCGGAGGAACTTCTCCCATTGGGGGATGCCCCCGCACTGGACCGACACGAAGGGGTACTCCGATTGGTTCGAAGGGGCCAAGGCGTTCGGGAAGGAGCTGTGGGAGGCGGTGGGGGAGAAGCGCAGCCCGCGGATCGTATTCGAGCATCCGGGCGAGGACACCATCCCCACATCAATCTTCGTGTGCGACACGGGAGGGATGGTGGTGATCTGTGCCGGCACTACCGGGTACAACGCCGTGGTCGACCTTCGATACCTGTGGATGCGGCAGAAGCGGTTCCAGGGCTCCCATTTCGCCAACGACGAGCAGTCGGCGGCGTTCAACCAGCTCGTCCTGGACGGCCGGATCGATCCCTGTCTCTCCCAAACCTTCGATTTTGTCGACATCGGGACGGCTCACCAGCTGATGGCGCAGAACCGTCACCCGGAGGGGAATATGGCGGCGCTGGTCTGCGCGCCCGCCCGCGGCCTGACCGAGCTCCGGGGCTGACCTTCCTCCAGTGGATGACGCGGGCCGAGCGTCAGGCCGGCAGCGGGATCCCGAACAGCTCTTCCAGCTTCGGCACGGTGAACCCCGCGTTGCGATGGACGAAGGCGTGCATGCCGACGGCCCGGGCGCCCTCAACGTTCTGGAGGAGGTCGTCGACGAACACGCAAGCATCGGGCGGAACCCGCAGCTGCTCGGCCGTCATCGGATAGATCTCGGGGTCCGGCTTTCGAAGCCCTACCTCGTCGGACCGCACCACGGCGTCGAAGACGGCTCGCATCCGCTTGGCCCCATAGGCCACCGGTGGTCCCCACATGTTGGAGACCACGGCCGTCTTCGTGCCGGCGGCGTAGAGGTTCCCGACCGCGTCGATCATCGCCGGGTCCGGCCGCACCGTGGCGAAGATGCGATGGCGGAGAACCGCTCGGGATCGACGCCCGTCTCGAGGCAGAACGCGGCGAAGGAGGCGCCGATCGACGTCGTCATCACGCCGCCGTAGTCGACGATCAGCCCCTGGTACGTTCGTCGCTCCGTCACGATCCGGTGAGTGTGAGAGCCCGCCGGGCAAGGGCCGGCACTGCTTCCTCCAGGTAGGCGAAGAACGGATCGTCGGTCAGCCCCGCCAGGTGCCTGGCGTAGCTCCCCTCCAACAGGATGGCCAGCTTCCACACGGCAAGCACCAGATAGAACGAGAGGTGGGACTCGTCCCCGATCCAACGCCCGGATCGTTCCTCGTACCGTTCGATGAGCTCCTGGCGGGAAGCGAATCCCGGCTGACGGGTGACCGTCTGGTCGTCCACCACGAACTCGGCCGGATCGCCGGGCTCTCGCCAGAACGAGAGCATCCACCCCAGGTCGGCCAGCGGATCGCCGAGGGTCGACATCTCCCAGTCCAGGATGGCCGACAGTCTTGGCCGGCCGCCGAGCTCGAACGCCACGTTGTCCAGCTTGTAGTCCCCGTGGACGATCGTCGAGTCGCGGGGTCCGGGAACGTGCGTCCCCAGCCACTCTCCGGCGCGATGCAGCTCGGAAACGTGGCGAGTCAGGGGCTCGGTCAGGGCCAGCTGCCCCCCCCACCGCCGCACCTGCCGCTCGAGGTATCCGGACGGTTTGCCGAACCCCTCCAGCCCGGCGGCGCGCCAGTCCACCGCGTGCAGTTCCACTAGGGCGTCGACCAATTCCTCGCCGATCCCCTCCCGAGCCGACCGATCCTCCAGGTCCGCCGGAAGGCGGTCACGGATGACGACGCCCGAGATCCTTTCCATGAGGAAGAAGGGCGCTCCGATGACGTCGGCGTCTTCGCAGAGGAGCAGGGGCCTGGGGGCCCGAACACCGCTCCCCGCCAGCGCCGACAGGACGCGGAACTCCCTGCCCACGTCATGGGCCGTGGGGAGGAAAGCCCCTCGGGGAGGCCTCCGGAGGACCGACTCATGCGAGCCGATACGGACGAAGAACGTCTCGTTGGAGTGGCCAGCCATGTGGCGCTCAACTTCGATGTCGTCGCTTGCCACCGCCTCCGGCAGGCGCGTGCGCAGGTACGCGCCCAGCCGCGCCGGATCGACCAGGGGTTCGAGCTCGGGAGCCTTCCTCATCGCCTAGGCCAGGCCCCCGGTGGCCGGCTTCGTGGTCCCTCCCGCCAACATGGCCTTGACCAGGTTCCGGGCAATCACCATGCGGTGCACCTCCGAAGGCCCGTCGTAGATCCGAGCGGCGCGGGCGTCACGGTAGAAACGCTCCAGCGGCAGGTCGCCCGAGTAGCCCAGGGAGCCGCAGACCTGGATGGCCCGGTCGACCACGCGTCCGAGGGCCTCCGAGACCTGCACCTTTACCATCGCCACTTCCTGCTTGAAGTCGATGCCCTGCTCGATCTTCCATGCCGAGTGCAGAACCATCAGCCGTGACGCGTAGAGCTCCAGGGCGGAATCGGCCAGCATCCATGCCACGGCTTCGTGCCGCACCAGCTGCTTGCCGAAGGCCTCCCGGCTGACGGCGCGCTGGGTGGCGATGTCGAGCGCCCGTTGGGCAACCCCGATCCATCGCATCGCGTGGGCAAGGCGAGCCGGCCCCAGCCTGACCTGCGACAAGGTGAACCCCTCTCCCGGGCTCCCCAGGATGTCGTCCCGCCCCACGCGACAGTCGTTCAATCTGACCTCGCAGTGGCCGCCCGGGCCGTGGGTTCCCATCACGGGGATCTCCCGGACCACTTCCCACCCTGGGTTCTCCGCGCCCACCAGGAACAGGGAGAACCGATCCCTGGGGTCGACGTCCGGGTCGTCTTCGGTCCGAGCGACCACGATGCCGAATGCGGCGCCGTTCGCCCCGGTGATGAACCACTTCTCGCCGTTCAGGACCCACCCGTCGCCATCCCGCTTGGCCTCCGTTCGAAGCTGGGTTGGATCCGAGGACCCGACGTCACGCTCTGTCATGGCGAAGCACGAACGAACCCTGCCCTCTGCCAGCGGCCGGAGGAAGCGCTCCTTCTGGGAATCGTTGCCCGCGTGCAGCAGGAGGTGCATGTTGCCCTCGTCCGGAGCCATGCAGTTCAGGGCGTAGGAGGCCAGACCGGACACCCCCAGCTCTTGCGAGACCAGGGCCATCCCCAGCGCGTCGAGTCCCAACCCGCCCCACTCGGCGGGGAGATGGGGGTTGTACAGTCCCTCGTCCCTCGCGGCCGCCCGCAGCCCCGCCACTCGCCGGTGGAAGTTCGTCTCGTCGACGTCCGTCTCGACGGGAAGGACACGGTCCTCGACGAACCGAGCCACACGGGAGCGGATGTCCTCCAACTCGGGCGGTACCGTGAAGTCGATCACCCGGCCTCCTGGACCAGCTCGATCAGCACGCCGTGGAACCCTTTGGGGTGCATGAAGGCGACCTTCGTTCCCCTGGAGCCGGACCGCGGTTCCCGATCGACGAGGGGAAGGTCTTCCGACGCCAGCCGATCGAGCACCGAACGGATGTCGTCCACGCGATAGCCCACGTGGTGGACTCCTTCGCCCCGTCGTTCGAGGAACCTCCCCACCGGGGTGTCCGGGCTCAGCGCCCCCAGCAGCTGGATGTACGAGGTCCCGACGCGGAACATTACCTCCTCCACCCCTTGCTCCGCGATCCGTTCCCGGTGGACGGGTTCGATGCCGAACGCTCGGCTGTAGTCGCCCACCGCCGCCTCGAGGTCCCGCACGGCGATGCCGACGTGATCGATCTCGGTCAGCACGTCGTTCGAACCGGAGTGGTCGGGGGAGCCGACGCCATCGCCCGAACAGCATGCGCCGTCGCATCCGACGCCGCATCACCCTTCGTCGCCGGAGCCTCCGCCAGAGCCGCGCGCGTGACTTCGGCGTTCAGCGCTTCCGCCTCCGCCGGCCGGCAGCCGGCGCAGGCTGGAGCCGATTGATCAGATCGATAGCCTCGGGCAGGTGATAGGCGGGTGAGGAAAGGGCGGCGATCATGGCTGCCACCCCCTGATAACGGATCTCGACGCTGCCGGCGTCGTCGCGGAGGGCGTAGAACTCCACGAGCTCCATGAACTGATGCAGCGAGGGGACCAGGCCGCCGCGCTCGTAGGCGTAGATCGTTTGCTGGGCGGCCGGGCATCCGGGGACCGCAGCTGCATCCCTGACGGCGCGGTAACCAGCAGACCGCCGGAGCCCTCGAAGCAGCCCCCCGATGCTTCTGGCGGCTTCCGGCTCGATGGGCTCCTGCTTCTTCCTGGGCACGCCTGGCTCCTCGAAACCTTGCGGATGCACGTACTGCCCGCCCACTGCCAACCATAGCCGTTTGCGCCCACATGCGCGGATCGAGGGTTCCGCCGGCTACTGGATCCATGACGAGTGGTCGAAGTCCTGGATTCGGGCCTTCCGGCCGATGCCCTGCCCTCTCGGCGGGGGTACGATGCGGCCAATACTTGCCTTGCCGGAGGTGGGAGAAGTCCCGATCCCGGGTAGAAACCCTGGTGGGGTGAAGGAGGGGGTCATGTCGGAGACCAACAAGACCGCCGAATCCAACCGGGTGTCGGCGGTCCTGGGAGGTACCCAGATCTTGCGCTCGGGCATGGCCGACGTCACCCGGGTACGCGACCGGACCCGCAGACGGAAGCTCCTGCGGGCGATCCTGCTCTTGGGGGCCCTCGACGCATTCCTGTGGTTCCGGTACATGTCAGGGAACCCGCTCCACCTTCCCAGCCTCCCACCCGACGCGGGCCTCTGGGCCCCACCGGTCCTGCTGATCCTCCTGTTATGCGCAATCATGCTGCTGCCGCTGGCCAGTGGCCGTTCGCCCGCCGTGATGATCCGGCCCGAAAACATCGAGACCGGGCTGCGGGACGTGAAAGGGCTCGACCCGCAGGTCGACGAGGTGGTCCGATCCCTGAACGTGTTCCTGGGCTACGCTAGGTTCCGCGAGGTCCTGGGGGGGAACCCGCGACGGGGCATCCTGTTCGAAGGTCCTCCCGGCACCGGCAAGACCTACCTGGCCAAGGCCATGGCGAAGGAGGCGGGCGTCCCCTTCATGTTCGCATCGGCCCCCGCCTTTCAGTCGATGTGGTTCGGCATGACGAACGTGAAGATCCGGTCGTTCTTCCGGCAGCTTCGCAAAGCGGCCCGGAAAGAAGGTGGCGCCATCGGGTTCATCGAGGAGATCGACGCCATCGGCGGGGACCGGGGCAACATGTCCATGTCACCGGCGCCGCCGCGCGACAATCGCATGATCTCGAACTTCATGTCCCCGGCGGGTGGGGGGATGGTGAACGAGCTCCTCATCCAGATGCAGTCGTTCGATCAACCCGGATTCCGGCAGCGCGTTCGGGAGCGGTTCCTGCAGTGGCTGAACGGCTACCTGCCCCCGAACCGGCAGCTGAGGAACGGTAAGCCCGCCTACCACAACATCCTGCTCATCGCGGCGACGAACCGGGCCGACTCGCTGGATCCCGCCCTGCTGCGGCCCGGACGGTTCGATCGGAGGCTGTACTTCGACCTCCCCACCAAGCAGGGCCGGCGGGACCTGCTCGACTACTTCCTGTCCCGTAAGGCGCATCACCTGCAGCTCGACAAGGACCCGGCGCGAGAACGGCTCGCTCACGACACGCTGGGGTACAGCCCGGTCATGATCGAACACCTCCTGGACGAGGCCCTGTTGGTGGCCTTGCGCGACGGGCGCGACGCCATGTCGGTCCAGGACATCTACGAGGCGAAGCTGACGGAAGAGATCGGTCTGGCCCAGCCGACCGTGTACACCGACGCCGAGCGGCAGGCTGTGGCGACCCATGAGGCCGGGCATGCAGCGGCCGCGTATCTCTTGGGGAAGGGTCGGCGCCTGGAGGTGCTCTCCATCATCAAACGGCGAGCATCCCTTGGGCTGCTGGCCCACACGGACCTGGAGGAGCGTTTCACACAGACCCAGTCGGAGCTCGAGGCCATGCTCGCCATCACCCTCGGCGGGATGGCCGCCGAGGAGATGTTCTTCGGCGAGAGCGGGACGGGACCGGGTTCAGACCTCGCCTCGGCCACCGGGCTGGCGGCCATGATGGTCGGGTCGCTGGGGATGGCCGGTTCGCTCATCTCCTACGAGGCCGTGGCCGAGGGATTGGCGGCACGGAAGAACCTCGTGGGGAAGGTGCTGACCGATCAGGACTCGAAGCGCAGGGTCGAGAGCCTCCTCGATTCCCAGAAGGAACGGGTGGCGGGCGTGCTGGCGGAGAGCCGCGATCTGGTCGAGGCTCTTCGCGACGCCCTCATCGCCCGGGACGAACTGGTGGGCGACGAGATCACCGACGTCATCGAGCAGGCCCTCGCTCGCCGAACCCCGACCGGTTGACGCGGCGGCCGCACCCCGTGCCACCGGCGGGTGATCGGCTCGCTCGTAAGATGGTCGTAACCCACTTTTCCGGCGACCCTAGGAGCGAGCCATGACCCCATCAGTGATCGTCGACGGCGCCCGCACGCCCATCGGGAAGTTCGGCGGAGGCTTCAAGGACGTTCCCGCCGTGACCCTCGGCGGGCACGCCATCCGAGCGGCCCTCGAGCGGTCGGGCGTCGCTGCCGACCAGGTCGACTACGTGATCATGGGCCATGTGCTCCAGGCCGGCGCGGGTCAGATCACAGCGCGCCAGGCGGCCATCGAGGCCGGGATCCCAAAGGAAGTACCGGGCATCACGATCAACAAGGTCTGCCTGTCCGGGTTGAACGCCATCGCCTTGGCCGACCAGCTCATCCGGGCGGGCGAGGTGGAGGTGGTCGTGGCCGGCGGGATGGAGTCCATGTCGCAGGCGCCGTACGTCCTCCCGAGCGCGCGATGGGGAGCCAGGATGGGGAGCGTCGAGCTGGTCGACTCGATGGTCTACGACGGCCTGTGGTCGACCTTCACCGAGAAGCACATGGGTGACTCCTCCGACGAGGTGAACGCGGAGCTCAAGCTCACCCGGGAGGAGCAGGACGCGTGGGCCGCGCGCTCCCATTCCCGGGCCGAGGAGGGGTGGGACTCGGGTCGGCTCGCGGAAGAGGTCGTTCCCGTGCCGATCCCGCGGCGAAAGGGCGAGCCGGTCGCCGTATCACGCGACGAAGGAATTCGGCCCGACACCACGGTGGAGAGCCTGGCGAAGCTACAGCCCGCCTTCCGGAAGGACGGAACGACCACCGCCGGTAACGCCTCGCAGATCTCGGATGGGGGAGCGGCGGTGGTGGTGACCTCGGCCAAGAAGGCGGATGAGCTCGGTCTGCATCCCATCGCCGAGGTGGTGGCTCACGGGATGAGCGCCGAACGCTACGCGTACCTCCACACCGTCCCGGCCATCGCCCTGCAGAACGCGCTGAAGAAAGCCGGGAAGGACGTCCACAACCTCGGGCTGGTCGAGGTCAACGAGGCGTTCGCCTCCGTGGCCGTGAACGTCACCCGGATGCTCGGTGGGGACGAGGAAATCGTGAACGTGAACGGCGGGGCGGTGGCCCTGGGCCATCCCATCGGGATGAGCGGCTGCCGCCTGGTCCTGACCCTGGCCTACGAGATGCGGCGACGCGGGGTGGACCTGGGCGGAGCCACCC
>JBKPGU010000013.1:0-4915 GCA_046729535.1 Actinomycetota bacterium | reverse complement strand
GTCTCGAGAACGAGGAGATCGTCATCGCCACGCTGCCGAATCAGCGCAAGCTTCGGAACATCCGGCGCGATCCCAGGGTGGCCCTCTCCGTTCAGACCTCCAACCTGAATCGCCACGGGTTGACCGAATACCTGGTTGTGTACGGCCGAGCCCGCGTCACCGAGGGCGGCGCCCCGGAGTTGCTCCAGGGGCTCGCCTCCACCTATATCGGGCCCGGCGTGAAATTCCCTCCGATGCCGGATCCACCGCCTGGATTCGTCACCAGGATCACCCCGGAGAGGTTCGCCGGCATCGGTCCCTGGGCCGAGGGCTGACGCTCGGCTCGTCAGCTGGTTGCCGGCCTCGGAGGCCGGCCTGGGGGATCCCGGATTCCTATACCCGCCGTCGCGGCCCCGTTCGCGGTCCTCTCCACAACCTGGGCGAGAACGGGCCCTCGGCGGCACGGCCGCCGAGGGCACCGACGCCTATATCCAGGAGTGGTATCCATACCTGACCAGACGACTGGCCGAGCGACCTGCGAACATCTGGTTCTTCCTTTCGAACCTGGCGGGGACGGGAGACGAGGACAAGAAGGTGGGCACATGAACGAGGCCATGGAGACCCGGGTTGCATTCCTGGGCGGGGGCCGGATGGGGGAGGCCCTCCTTTCGGGCCTGATCCGCTCGAAGGGACGGAACGCCGCCGACCTGATGGTGACGGCGCGGAGGGAGGAGCGCGTTCGGGAGTTGACCGAACATCTCGGCGTTGCGGCGACGCTGTCGAACCCGGATGCGGTGGGGTGGGCCCAAACCCTGGTGCTGACCGTCAAGCCTCAGGACATGCAGGCGTTGTTGGAGCAGATCGCGGGTGCGCTGACCCCGGAGCACCTGGTCGTCTCCTTCGCCGCAGGGATCCGGACGTCGTTCATCGAGAAGTTCGGCCCGAAGGCCATGCCGGTCGTCCGCGTGATGTCGAACGTCCCGGTCCTGGTGGACGAAGCCATGTCGGTGATCAGCCCGGGGGCGCACGCGGAAGACAAGCACATGGCGGTGGCGGAGGAGTTGCTCGGTTCGGTCGGGAAGGTCATCCGCCTTCCCGAGAAGCATCAGGACGCCATCACGGCGACCAGCGGGTCGGGGCCCGCCTACTTCTTCCTGCTGGCGGAGGCGATGATCGAGGCCTGCATCCTGCTGGGGCTGCCTCGCAACGTGGCCACCGAGTTGATCATCCAGACCATGCTCGGTTCGGCCAAGATGCTCCGCGACACGGGCAAGCACCCCGTCGAGCTGCGAGAGATGGTCACGTCGCCGGGGGGGACCACCATCGTGGCCATCCGTCAGCTCGAACAGGCCGGAGTTCGAGCAGCCTTCCTGAACGCGATCGACGCGGCCTGCAAGCGAAGCGCCGAGCTGGCCATCGGCCACGAGCCCGAGGAGGAGTAGCCGGATGGGAAGAGGCGACCGCAACAAGGTGAGGTGGGCGCACGACCGGGAGCGCAAGAAGAAGGAGCGCGAGAAGCGCAAGAGCCAAGGGTCCACGAGGCGCCCGAGGTAGTCGAGAGGACCAGAGGGATCACCGAAAGGAGCTCCCATGTTTCCCCTGTCCAAAGGAAAGGTCACGAGGCAAGCTCACGTCGGGCTGCCGGTTGGGACGTTCGAAGAGGAGCACGGACGCGAGGCGTTCGACGGGCGCGCGTCGCATCTGTATCGGACCCATCCACCCACGGCATGGATCCGGATCGAGGGGCCGCTCAGGCCGCGGGCTTACGACCTGAACGGGCTCAAGCCACCCGACATGGCCGACGCGGGCGGCGACTGGCTCCGCATCCTGAGCAACGAGGACGTCTCGATCTACGTGTCCAAGCGGACCGAAGCCATGCCGTACTTCCTGCGGGATTCCGACGGCGACCTCTGCTACTTCGTCCATCGCGGCGCCGGGCTGCTCGAGACCGATTACGGCCCCCTTCGGTATCGGGAAGGGGATTTCCTGATCCTGCCGAAAGGCACCACCCATCGCGTCGTCCCCGGCGAGGGGGAGACGTTCCTGTACGTCATCGAGAGCCGAGGCGAGTACCGCCTGCCGGATAAGGGCATCCTCGGCAAGCACGCCTTGTTCGATCCCGGGGTGCTCGAGACCCCCGAACCCGAGCCCCATGACGAGAAGGGAGAGTTCGAGGTCAGGGTCAAGCGGGACGACGAGCACACGACCCTCGTCTATCCATTCCATCCGCTCGACGTGGTGGGGTGGCAGGGGGACCTGTGCCCGATGCGGATGAACCGAGAGGACTTCCGGCCGGTGGTCTCACCGCGCTATCACATCCCGCCGTCGGTCCACGCGGTGTGGAAGTCGGACGGTTTCGAGATCGGGCTGTTCGCCCCCCGGCCCACCGAGACCGGGGATCCGACCGCGCTGCGGGTGCCGTTCTTCCACTCGAACATCGACAAGGACGAGGTGCTCTTCTACCACAAGGGACAGTTCTTCTCGCGGACGGGCATCGGGGAGGCATTCATCACCCACCACCCGCAAGGCCTCCAGCACGGACCGCAGGCCGCCGCCATCGAAGCCTCGAAGACGAAGGAGTTCGCCGACGAATACGCGGTGATGGTCGAGGCCGACAGGCCATTCGAGCGGGACGATGTGATGCGGGAGGTCGAGATCGAGGGCTACGCCACGTCGTGGGCCAAGGGGCTGGGGCTGATCGACTGAATCGCGTTCTCTCAGTGAGCCCTATCGGCGGGGGGCGAGGGTACGAACACCCTTCCCCACGATGGTGCGGAGCACGCCGATCCGCTCCGCCTCCACCTCGACCAGAGCTCCGGGGGGGATGTCCCAGTGGCTCCGTCCGGCCGGCCAGCTCCCGGAGTCCAGGAGATCGCCCGGCCTCAGCTGGTGCTCCCTCGACGCTTCCCTGACGATCTTGGTGAAGGCGGACTTCACACCCACGACGCTCCCCCTCGACAGCGGGGCACGGTCCACGCGCACGTTCACGGCCGCCTTCTCCATGTCGAAGTCATCAGCGGTGATGATGCAAGGGCCGAATGAGAGCGCGACGTATCCCTTGCCCTGCGTGTGGTGGCGCCCGGGTCGCCGATGGTTGCGAACCGACTTCGGCCGGCCCGACTCGCCCACGGCGCGCCAGTCGACGACGATCGTGTACCCGAAGATCGCGCGCTCGGCCTCTCGGGTCGACAGGGCGCTGCCGCTTCCCCGGATGACGCAGGCGACCTCCATCGTCATGTCCAGGGTCCCGCTCGCCGGCCACGGGATGTGGTCGTCCGGTCCCAGCACGGTGACGCCGGTCGTGGGGTCGACGAGCGGCGCGTCGCCTCGGCGATCGGGCCCCCGCAAGGAGTGGGGCAGCAGCGGTATGAGCAGGCGGGCGTCGGGGACGGCGAACTCCTCGAGGGCCTCCGGCTGGGAGAGGATGTCTCGTGCCGCGTCGAGGATGGTCCCGCCGGCGTGTTCGACCAGCCGCTCCATAGTTGCGGGGAAAGAAGGGTGGCCGACCGCGTCAGGCAGGTCGACGACGGTTCCGTCCACCCACGCACCGAGGCGTCGCGCGCCTCCTCGGTCGTAGGTTACGAGCCGCATTGGAGGGACCCGGATGATACCGCCCGGCCCCAGCGATTTATCGGAAGGTGTGGGAATTTAGGAGCCAGCGAATGAGTGCGTTGCGATGAGCCTGACGGCTCGATGACGGGGACCACACCGCCCCGGCCGGACCTGATCGGGCCGGCCGGCCCCTTCGGTGACGGCCCTGCGAACGGCGCGCCTGCGCAAGGTCCTCCCCAGGCCACCTGGAACCCCGTCGAGGCGATCCCGGTGTTCCTCATCGCGGTGGCAGCCACGTTGGTGGCCAGCGTTCCGCTCATGGCCGTCAAGCACTTCTGCGGGGGCCAGGCGGTCATCGGTACGTTCGTGGGAGAGGCGGCGTTCGGCGCGGCCGTCCTGGGATGGGTCCACTTCGTGAATCACGGTCCGCTGGCGGCGCTGGGCCTGCCGAAGCGGCCGCTGTTGGACATCGGCGCGGGCCTCGCGACCGGCGCCCTGCTGATCCTGGCCGGATCGGCCACGCTGGCCCTGGTGCGCTTCCTGGTCTCGCAGGTCATCGGGCATCAGCCCGCCGAGCCCCAGCAGGTCATGAGCTGCGTTCGAGGCTCGGCCCTGAGCCTCCTCGGGCCGGTGGTCGTGATCGTTGCGCCCTTCGGCGAGGAGTTGTTCTTCCGGGGCTTCCTCTACAAGGGCCTCAGGAGGAGGCGCTCGGTCGCCGTCTCGGTCGTCGTGTCCAGCGTTGCCTTCGGGCTGGTGCACGTCTATCCGCTGCTCATCCCGGCCCTGGTGGTCGTCGGAGCCGGTCTGGCCCTCGTGTATGAGCGGCGCCAGAGCCTGCTGGCCTCGATGGTCGCCCACGCCACGTTCAACCTTCTGGGATTCATCACGATCTTCATGAGCCGGAACTGACGCCGGTCGAGGGTACGGCTGGGTGGAAGCCTCCTGCGGCGCCATGCTTTACTGGCGCTCGCGAGCCGGATCCGAAAGGGGGAGCGGGTGCCCGAATTTCCGAGCAAGGAGTGGCTCGACGCTTACGTCGAGAGGATCAACGGCAGCTCGGAGTACCGGGAGGCGGCCGCTACGTGGGAGGGCGACATCTCTTACGTTTTCGAAGCCGAGCCAGACAAGGGCCTGTCCGAGGAGATCTGGGCCTGGCTCGACCTGTGGCACGGGGGGTGCAGGAGGGCGAGGTACGCGGTCCCTCCCGACGAGGGAGAGAAGGCGAAGTTCATCATCCGCGCGCCGTACTCCCGGTGGAAGGAGGTCATCAACAAGGAGCTCGACCCGGTGAAGGGCATGATGCAGGGCAAGCTGAAGCTGAAGGGCGACCTCCCCACGATCGTCCGCTACGTCAAGGCCGCCAACGAGCTGGTGAACCTGGCCC
>JBKPGU010000012.1:0-8911 GCA_046729535.1 Actinomycetota bacterium | reverse complement strand
CCGCTCTGGTTCGTTCTACGTCCTCTTTGATCTGGCGGGCAAGGTCATCGGCAGACTCGAACAGAACCTCGTCTCGGAGCCGGTGCCAGAACTCGACGGACATGGGGCGTCCACGGATCTCCCGGTCGAAGTCCAGGATGTGCGCCTCCAGATGGTGTGGCTCGCCCCCGAAGGTGGGGTTCGTCCCGATGTTGACGGCGGCCACATGACTCTCTCCGTCCAGGTAGGCCTTCCCGGCGTACACGCCCTCACCGGGCATCAGCATGTTGGCCGGCATCTCAAGGTTGGCCGTCGGGAACCCGAGGGTCTCGCCCCGGCCGGCCCCGGCCACGACCGTTCCGTCCACCGCGTACCTGCGGCCGAGCGCGGTCGTGGGCCAGCCGAGGTCACCAGCCGCCAACGCCTCCCGGACGGAGGAGGAGGAGACCGGGTGGCCGTCGAGCTTCAGGAGCGCCACGCCCTCGACCGTGAATCCGTGGCCGGCCCCAAGGTCGGTCAGCGTGGCAAGGTTCCCCGTCGCCTTGTGTCCGAAGGTGAAATTGGAGCCGACAGCCGCGTGTTTCGCTCGTAGACCGGCTGCCAGCACACGCGACACGAACTCTTCGGGTGGCCACTTCGAGAAGTCCTCGTCGAACTCCAGGACGACCAGGATCTCGATGTCCAGGGACTCGATCAGCCCGGCCTTCCGCTCGACGGTCGTGAGGAGCTTCGGCTCCGTGCCGGGAGCGAATACCTCCCGCGGATGACGGTCGAACGTGACCGCGACCGGCACCACCCCCAGCCGGGCGGCCTCGTCCACGGTCCGGCGGAGCACCACTTGATGCCCCCGATGGACACCGTCGAAGAAGCCGACGGTCACCACCGAACCAGGGACGGCCAACGGCAGGCCTTCGAGGCCTTGGATGACGTCCATGGCAGGGCAGGGTACAGGGAGACCCGAGACGGTCAACTAGGCGACGCCGTACCCCAACTGGAAGGCCACCCGCTGGACGGGTGCCTGGAGCCCGGGGTGCGTCAGCGGGACGTGCAGGAGGGGTCGGTCGGCGATGGCGTTCTCGGCTCGCTCGTACAGCGCCACGGCGACGGCGCCGCCAAGCATCGGCGACGGGTACCGCAATCCCTCGACCGCCGGGAACTGGTCGAAGATCGCCCGCGACCATTCGCGCGCCCGGGAACGTGGACCGCTGTTGATCGCTTGGCTCGCGCCGGCTCGCGTGGGCCACCCTCCCCCCAGGTCCAGCAAGGTCACCTCGCGATCCAACGTGAAGCAGACCAGCCAGGGATCGCGGCGCGTGCGGTTGATCGTTCGCGTCGCCTGAAAGCTCTCCGCGAACGCCGCCGGTCCCCGGTCGGCGGCGTAGAGGATCCCGCGATCCTGGAGGTGCGGAGGTTGCTCGTGGTGGTCGAACCTCGCGGTGCCCAGGGGCCCCCATCGCCGGAATTCGTTCCACGTGGTGGCATGCTCTCCCCCGGCGAAGTAGATCCGCCACAGTTCCCTCTCCGCAGAAAGAACCCTCAGTTCGGCTTTCCGAGGAGGGGGGAGTCGTCCAGCAGGGTGGGGGAGTTTCGCCACCAGATCCTAAAGGTCCCTGGCCACAGCGCGCGCCCGCTCCGGATCTCCCCCCGATCGCAACCACTCGAGGGGCGACACGGACCGTTCGCCGACCTCCAGGTCCGGATCGGGGCTGCCCAGCCACGTGAGGACCTCGACCGGGTGAAGGTCATCGGGGAGGGCTCGCAACACCTGCTCGACCCCCGGCACGAGCCCCCTGGTCGTGAACTGGAACCGAGGCAGACGCCATTCACCCTTGACCTTCAGTCCGTAGAGCGAACCGTTCGAGAGGAGTTGCCGGATGCGGCTCGGGTCGACGCGGAGCCTCTTGGCGGCCTCCGACACCGAAAGGGCATCGTCCATCATCGCCACGTACGCGGCGACCGTTTTGGAGAGCGGCCGAGCCTCCGCTCGGCGAGCGGGCTTCAGGGAGAACCCCCCTCGTTCGAGTACCTCGGCCTCGGTGGCCGACAGTTGCTGCCCGGGATCGAGCGACCGCACCGTTCGAAGGGACTCGGTCGCATCCCGGACCAGCTCCAGGAATCGGGAGGGAGAATCCTCGATCCCGACATCCCGCAGAACGGTTCGCAGCGAGGCCACCGATGCTTTCCTCGCTCGAGCCCGTCCGGTGCTGGTCGCCACGATCCTTCGCCTCCTGTTACCTAATGACAGGATAGCACAGGAGAACCCGTCGCCGAGTGGATCACGACGGCGTCAGGATCACCTCCGGGACGGCTTTCGTGCCCTGGTCCCGATAGATGCCGATGAGGGTGCCGTCGGGTGCCAACGCGCGGTAGGGGCCTGCGATCCCGGTGGGCCCTAGACAGCACCCGTGGACAGCCACCTTCGCCTCCTCCTCGTGCAAGGTCACGGAGGTGAGATGCTCCACGGCCCGGTCCATCGGAAGGAGTCCCCCGGGGTCGTCCGGCGGTCGGGCAGACTCGACGCCGAACGGGCCGATGGCCGTCCGGCGCAGCCGTTGAACGTGCGCCCCACAGCCCAGCCGGCCGCCCACGTCTGCGACCAGGGAACGGACGTACGTCCCCGAGGAGCAACGCACAGTGAAATCGAAGACCGGGCTGTCGAACCGCCGCAGGTCGAACGTGTCCACGTGGACCTTCCTGGGGGCCGCATCCACCCGCTCACCCCGGCGGGCTGCCCGGTACAGCTTCTCCCCGCCCACTTTGACCGCCGAATACGCCGGCGGCACCTGTTCGAGGTCTCCGACGAACCGCCCCATCGCCGCCTCGAGCTCGTGTTCGCCGACCTCCACCGGCGATTCGCGGACGACAGTCCCATCAGCGTCCAGGGTGTCGGTCTCCACGCCGAGCACCCCTTGTCCTTCGTAGACCTTGGGGAGGTCGCCCAGGAATCGGAGCAGGCGGGTGGCCCTGCCGACGCCGATGAGGAGCAGCCCGGTGACCGCGGGGTCGAGCGTCCCGGAGTGGCCGACCTTCCGAACGCCGAACGCTCGTCGGATCCTCGCCACGACGTCGTGCGAGGTGATCCCGGCCGGCTTGTCGATCAACAGCAGTCCGCCGGCCGCGATGGGTTCTCCGGCCATGCCGGCTACCCCTCCGGCCCGGCCGGAGCGAGGGCCGACACCAGAGCCTCCACCGTGTCCTCGAGCCCAAGGGCCGACGTGTACCCCGCGGCCAGCCGATGACCCCCGCCGCCGAAACGCTGGGCGACGGACCCCACGTCATTGTCGGCCTTCGAGCGAAGGCTCACCTTGAACAACCCGTCGCGCTGCTGCTTGATCACGCATGTCACGTCGGCCTCGCGGGCCGTTCGAACCAGGTCGATCAGATCGTCCGTGTCCCCCAACGGGATGCCGGCAGCGGAGAGATCGCTCTGCAGGACGTAGGTCCACACAAGGTTCGCCTCAGGGACCAGGACGGCTCGCTCCAGTGCGACGGCCGCCACCCTGAGGTATCCCAGCGAGCTGTCCTCGAATAAGTCCCGAGCCAGCCGCGAGTGGTCGAAGTCATGCTTGCGGAGCTCGGCGGCGACGCGAAGGGTCTCGGGCGTTGTCGCCTCGTACTGGAACCTCCCCGTGTCGGTCACGATGCCCGCGTACAGGCAGGCCGCGGCCGCGTCGGAGATCTCACCACCCATCTCCTCGAGCAGGCGGTACACGAGCTCCGCCGTCGACGAGGCCGCTGGATCCAACACGACGATCGTCCCGAACCCCGGGTTCGTTCGGTGATGATCGATGACGATCGTCTCGCCCGCCCGCTCCGCGTTCCCGGCCAGGACCCCCAGTCGGTCTGCGGTCGCCGTGTCGAGCGCCACCATCACCGCAGGATCGGTCGGGAAGTCCGTCGGCTCCACCACGGAACCATCGCCCTCCAACGCGGCCAGCCATCGGGGCCGCTGGAACGGCTGGTTCCCCCACGAACAGACCACCTCCTTGCCGTTGGCCGCGAGATAGCGGGCGAGCCCCAGCATGGAGCCGATGGCGTCGGGGTCGGGGTTCACGTGGCAGGCAAGCGCCACGGAGGACGCCTGCTGCAGGACTTTCGCCGCCCGGACGAGCTCCTCATCCACACCGTTCACGGGGGTCCTGGAAGTCTCGGAAGGCGTCATCCTTCGCCCTGGTCTTCGCCGGTCTCCGGTGGCGGCGACGGCGCGCCGATCTCCTTGAGCAGCTGGGTGACCCGTTCGACCTGGGTGAGCCCGACGTCCTCCTCGAACTCCAGATCGGGCGTGAACTTCATCCGTACCTGGTGACCCAACACGGCTCGAAGGTGAGTGCGGGCGGATTCCAGCCCTGCCCGGGTCCGCCGGTGGTCCTTGTCCTGCCCCATGACCGTGTAGAAGATCGTGGCCTTCCGGAGATCCGGGCTCACGTCCACGTGCGTCACCGTGACGAAGCCGACGCGCGGATCCTTCAGCCTGGGGATCTCTTCAGCCAGGATCTCCCTGAACTCTTCAGCCACCCGTTCTGGTCGAGTTCCGCCACCCACGCTGCCGGCCTCCTCCCGCGTTCGTCTCAGTCATCCGGTCCGTGCAGCGTGAGGTCCGCGCTGAGCACCTCGATGGCCGGGAAGGTGTCGATGTGCCGCTCCACCTCGTGCATCACCCGCTTGAGGTGATAACCCTCGGACGCGACGGCCGAAACGCCGATCGTGGCCCGCTGCCACAGCTCTTGATGGTCGACCTCGGCCACGGCGATGTTGAACTTCGACCTCAGCGATGCCGTCAGCGTCTTCAGCACGTGCCGCTTCTCCTTCAGCGAGTTGCTCCCGGGGATGCGGAGGTCGAACCGGCACATCGCCACGAGCATGCATCCCACCTCGCGCTAGCCGAGGGTTCGGGCGACCTCTCGCACCTCGTACGCCTCGATCACATCCCCTTCGTGCACGTCCTGGAAGTTCTCCAGGCCGATCCCGCATTCGAATCCCTCGGCCACCTCCCGGACGTCGTCCTTGAACCGTCGGAGCGAACCGACCCTCCCCGTGTACACGATGGTTCCGTCCCGGACCAGCCGGGCCAGCGCCCCTCGGGTGATGGCGCCGTGGGTGACCATGCACCCGGCCACGACGCCCAGCTTGGGCACCCGGAACAGGGCTCGGACCTCGGCCCTGCCCAGCTCGACCTCTTGCTCCTCTGGCGCGAGCATCCCCGAAAGGGCCTGGCGGATCTCGTCGAGGGCCTGGTAGATGACGCGGTACAGGCGGACGTCGACGCCTTCCTTCTCGGCCAGCTCCCGAGCCCCGACGTCGGGACGAACGTTGAACCCGATCACCACGGCGTCCGACGCGAGGGCCAGCGATACGTCGTTCTCCGTGATCGCTCCCACGCCTCGGTGGACGACCTGGACCCGAACCTCGTCCTGCGGAAGCTTCTCCAGGGCGTCGAGGATGGCCTCCAGCGACCCCTGCACGTCTGCCTTGATGATGAGGTTGAGGGCGGGCAGCTCCCCCTCCCGGGCCCGCACCAGAAGCTCCGCGAGGGACGCGGTGGGGGTCGTCGCCAGCTCGGCGGCGCGCGTCTTGGCCTCCCGTTCCTGCGCGATGTGGCGGGCCTCTCGCTCGTCGGCGACGGCCCGGAGCTCCTCGCCTGCCTCCGGCACGTGCGACCAACCGAGGACCTGAATCGGCTTGGCGGGGCCCGCTTCCTGCACGGGCCGGCCGTTCTCGTCCATCATCGCCCGGACCTTGGCGAACGCGGTTCCGGACACGACGGCGTCACCGATCGACAGCGTCCCCCGCCGGATCAGAACCGTGGCGATGGGGCCGCGGCCCTTGTCCCGGTGGGCCTCCAGGACCACCCCCCGGATCGGGCCGTGAGGGTCGGCCTTCGGTTGGGAGACGAGGTCGGTGACCAGCAGGATGGTTTCCAGGAGGCGATCGAGGTTCTGTCGGGTCTTGGCCGAGACGTCGACGAACTCGTACTCCCCGCCCCATTCGGCAGGGACGATGCCCTGTTCGACCAGTTGCTGGCGGACCCGCTGGGGGTCCGCCTCGGGCTTGTCGATCTTGTTGACCGCCACGACGATCGGGACCTTGGCGGCCTTGGCGTGGTTCAGCGCCTCGACGGTCTGGGGCATCACGCCATCGTCGGCCGCCACCACCAGGATGACGATGTCGGTCACCTCCGCTCCCCTGGCTCGCATGGCCGTGAACGCCTCGTGGCCGGGGGTGTCGATGAACGTGATCACCCGGCTGTCTTGCCGGATCTGGTACGCCCCGATGTGCTGGGTGATCCCTCCGAATTCCTGCGCCACCACGTCCGTGCTGCGGATGGCGTCCAGCAGCAGCGTCTTCCCGTGGTCGACGTGACCCATCACGGTCACCACCGGCGGACGAGGTTCCAGCCGGCTCTCGTCGATCGGTTCCTCTTCCTCTTCCTCCAGCTCCTCTTCGACCACGCCGACGATGTCGAGGTGCTGGCCGAGCTCGGCAGCGACCAGCTCGATGGCTTCGTCGGACAACGATTGGGTGATGGAGACCATCTCGCCGGCCGTGAACAGGATCTTCACGATCTCGGCCGCGCCAACTCCGAGCTTGTCTCCAAGCTCCTGGGGAGTGGCTCCTCGGTGCACCTTGACCCCGGGCGTGGCCGGGGCGGCCGGCTCGACGGGGGCGGGGGCGGTAGGCGGCGCGGGGGGGGCCACCACCGCCGTGGCCACGTCCGCTTCGACCTGGCCATCGCCAGCAGGGGGCGTTTCGATCTCCTTGGCTTCGGCCGGCTTGCGGGCCGGTAGCTGGGCGGCGGTGGCGGCCTTGGGCTTGCTCCCCGGCTTGACCTTGCCCCCGGACGCGCGCAGGCGCGGGACGGCCTCCTCCGGCACGGTGGACGAAGCCGTCCGGCCCTCGTAGCCCATCTCCTGCAGCGAGCCCATTATGTCCTTGCTCGCCACTCCCAGCTCTTTGGCCAGTTCGTGGATCCTCAAGCAGACTCTCCGATCGTTTCCCGCAACTCCGTCATAAGACTAGCTGCCTCGGCGGGGGTGAGCCCGACCTTCAACGCTCTCGCCAACGCGCCCGACCTCGCCACGCGGTCGAGGCAGTCAACGGCCCGATGCACATACGCACCTCGGCCCGCGGCCCGTCTTATGCCGTCGACCGCGACGCCGCCGCCGGGCCGCCTCACCACGCGAACGAGATCGCCCTTGGGCGCTCGGATGCGACAACCGACACACGTCCGCTCGGGCTCGCGACGGTCGCCCCGGCGGCCCACCACTACTTCGAGGTCGAAGCCTCCGGCACCGATCCTTCCGGAGAGGGGTCGGCGTCCGGCCCAGCCTCCGACATCAGGTCGGCGCTGGGCGCCTGGGGTTCGGCTTCGGCCGGCTCCTGATCGGGTGTCCCGGTCGCAGCCGCCTCGATGGGCTCGTTGGCCTCGGCTCCGGCGGCGGGTTCGGCGGGAACGCCATCCGCTTCCGACTCCAGGCCCCCGGTCGCTCCCGGCTCCTCGGCCGGCGTGGCGGGCCGGGGCTCGCGGCGGGCGCGCTCCTCCTCCGCGGCCTGGGTCTCGCTCCTGATGTCGATGCGGAAACCGGTGAGCTTCGCGGCCAGCCGGGCGTTCTGCCCCTCCTTCCCGATGGCCAGCGAGAGCTGGTAGTCGGGAACGATGACCTGCGCCGTCGAGGTCTCGGGGTCCACCCGGACCTCCTTCACCTTGGCCGGAGCGAGCGCATTCGCCACGAATCGGTTCGGCTCGTCGACCCACTGCACCACGTCGATCTTCTCCCCGCGGAGCTCGTTCACGACCAAGCGTACGCGCGAACCCTTCGCGCCCACGCACGCGCCCACCGGGTCGACGCCCGGCTCGTGGGAGACGACCGCGATCTTCGAACGGTGGCCGGGCTCGCGGGCGACCGCCTTGACCTCGACGATCCCCTGCGCGATCTCCGGTACCTCCAGCTCGAACAGTTTGCGGAGCAGCCCCGGGTGCGTCCGGGACACGACGATCTGCGGTCCTTTGGTGGTCCGACGGACCTCGACGATGTACGCCTTCAGCCGCTCACCGTGCCGGTAGGGCTCGGAAGGAACCTGTTCGGCCTGCGGCAGCAGGGCCTCGACCTTCCCCAGGTCGAGCAATGTGTACCGGTGGGAGTCCTGCTGGATGATCCCCGTGACGATGTCGCCTTCGCGGCCCGAAAACTCCTCGTAGGTCATCTCCCGTTCGGCGTCGCGAAGCTTCTGGTAGATGACCTGCTTCGCGGTCTGAGCGGCGATGCGACCCAGGAAGTCATCGGGGACCTTGACCTCCTCCTCGGACGTGACCTCCTCGGTGTCGGGATCGATGGTCTGGACCCACATCCGGAGCTCGCCCGTCTCAGGGTCGAGGCTGGCCCGGGCGCCGTCAGGCTCCTCCTCGATGCCGAAGCCGCGCTTCCACGACTTGTAGGCCGAAGCGAGGGCCTCCTCGAGACCCGCGAGGATCGTCGCGAACGAGATCCCCTTCTCTCGCTCCAGTTCCTTCAGCGCCTGGATCAGTTCCTGGTTCACTTCTGCCTGCTTTCTACACGCGCCTTCGCGTGATGCCGCCCCTTCGACCGTCCGAGCTCCTGGTCCCAGTCCACCTCGGTCCGGGCCGACGTGATCTCCCCAAAGGGCACCGACCGCTCGCCCTCGTCCGTGGCCAGCCGGACGCGATCCGGCCCGGCCTCGACGATCGTTCCGTGGAGGACACGCGATCCCTCGATGGGCCGGGCCGTCTTGACCCTGACCCGCGACCCGATGCGCCGGGCGAACTCGTGCGGCGCCCGGAGTGGACGTTCCACCCCTGGCGAGGAAACCTCCAGCGTGTAGGACCACCCCGGCTCGAACCCTTCCAGGTCGAGCCGTCGGCTCACCCGCTCGCTGACGTCGGCGATCGTGTCCAGGTCGACGCCTTCCTCTCGGT
>JBKPGU010000011.1:0-9137 GCA_046729535.1 Actinomycetota bacterium | reverse complement strand
GGTACCTGAACAGCGGAGTGCCCGGGGCCGGCGGCCTTGGAACCGGCGGTGCCTCGACCCCGGACTCGAAGAGGTCACGAGCGGCGAACACCATCCCGCCGCACAGCCCGTTCGCCGCGTTCCCCATCGGGATGCGGGCGGGACCCAGGCCGAGGCGAAAGATCG
The DNA here is from genome assembly GCA_046729535.1 of Actinomycetota bacterium. GTDB lineage: Bacteria > Actinomycetota > UBA4738 > UBA4738 > UBA4738 > JBKPGU01. The sequence continues at coordinate 8,972 of JBKPGU010000011.1, read as the reverse complement.
GGGCCGGGGGGAAGTCGTTGGCGAAGTGCAGCGCGTATGTATTAGGGAGGAAACCATGCACGCTCATGCCACTCATCGAAACCGCCGATCCGTCAGGCTCAGCGAGGCAATCGATCCACCACTGGTGGTCGAGCAACGCGCAGCCAGGGTATCCCTCGCTATGGACGCACGGGGGGATAATGATTCATGGGTGTTCCTGAGGCATCGAAGGGAGGACGGGTGAAGCGACTCCCGATCCTCGTGGCCGCGACGGCGATCCTCCTGGCGGGTTGCTCGTCCGGGTACACGTACGTCACGAACTCGAAGACGAAGACCTTCTTCAAGATCCCGGACCAGTGGCGCCTGTACAGCGAGAACGAGATCTTCGCCAGCCAGATCCAAGGTCTGTCGCCCCAGAGCGAGGCGGCCGCGAAGCAAGCGCTCTGGATGGTGGCGTTCGACGCCGATCCTCACCCCTCGCTGGACCACCTGTTCCAGCTGACCACCCGGTGCGATGCGGTCAAGGCCACCTCTCCCGAGAAGCTCCCGGTCGGCTGCTATCCCGAGGGCTTCGCACAGGTCCGGCCGATCTCGGGGAGCCAGCGGGACGCCCTCTCGCTGGCGTCGCTGCGCAACGAGATCTTCCCCGTGGACCAGCTCATGACGGCGGACCCGTCTTCCGTCGAAGTTATCCGGCAAGAGGACATCGTCTTGGGGAGCGGCTTCCACGGGAGCAGGTACATCATGAACGTCAAGCGAGCCGACGCGTTTCTGACCCTCGACCAGACCGCCTTGGTCGACCCAGCGACCAGGATGCTCTATCTTTTTGCCATCGGGTGCGAGGCGCACTGCTACCTGGACCACCAACAGACCATCGAGCAAATCGTGAAATCGTGGACCGTAAAGGAGCGTTGAGATGACCCCGGACGGCCCGACGGGTCAGTTGGGCCCTGCCAGGCCCCACAATGGCTCAGGCCGAACCCTTTCGGCCGATCAGCAAAGCCGGCCTCGAGACGAAGAGCGTCTGACCCGGAAGCCCCTGGCATGGTGGGACAGGATCAAGATCCTGATCCTCTTGCTCGGAGTGTGGGGCGCCCTGCTGTGGGCGGACATCGCGGGGAACCCCCTCCTGCCCCTCAGCGCCGCCTTCCAACTCGCCATGACGAACACGTTCCGACTGGCGATCCTGGCGCTGGCCGGCTTGGAGGTCGTTCGCCAGATCCACTACGCCATCAGCGAGCATTGGTCGCGTTACCACCGGTTCTGGGCTCACAAGGTGTTCGGCGGGCTGACCCGACGGACCGCGAAGACGAACGACTGGAACCGCTACCGCGTGGCTCGAGCGCTCAAGTGGCTGTTCCTCCTCGTCGTCCTCGACCTGATCCTGGCCGCTGCGTTCAATGAATCGGCCGCCACGGCCCTGTTCACCCTGCCGGCCCGGTTGGTGGCGGCCCTGCCGTTCGTGTTCCAGATCGCGTTCGCCTTCTTCTTCATCATCTTCCAGTTCGTCGGTCTGTTCTGGTTCCTGTCCCGAGGCGGCTCGGAGGTCATCTTCCCCGAGGACATGGACGTCCGGTTCCCCGACGTCAAGGGCCAGGACAGTGTGCTCGGCAAGGTCAAGGAGACGGTCCTGTTCCTCGAGCATCCGGAGGCCATCGAAGAGAAGGGCGGAAAGGTTCCGAAGGGCATCCTGTTGTGGGGTCCACCTGGAACCGGGAAGACGATGATGGCCAAGGCGGTGGCCGGAGAGACCAGCAAGCCCTTCCTGTTCATCGACCCCGGCGCCTTCATCCAGATGTTCATGGGGGTGGGGGTCCTGAAGGTGAAGGCGTTGTTCCGAAAGGCCCGGAAGCTGGCCCTGAAGTACGGCGGCATGATCATGTTCTTCGACGAGGCCGACTCGCTGGGCAATCGCGGAGTCGCGGTGGGCGGGCAGGGTCCGTTCTTCCGTGACCGGATGACCCGGGCCGCGCTGGATGGGCAATTCTCGTGCAACGGGATGGCCTACATGGCGCCCAACACCCGTCTGTTCCTGGAGCGCAACGTGCCGCCCACTGAGGAGGAAGGTCCGAAGCGTGACGGGATCATCGCCGGCCTCGGCGGGATGGGGGGCGGCGGCGGGATGGGCGTGCTTCCCGCACTCCTTTCCGAGCTGGACGGGATGGAGAAGCCACGAGGCTTCCTCAACAGACACGGCAGGCGCCTGCTGGGACTGAAGCCGAAGAAACCGCCGAAGTACCGCATCCTCACCATGATGGCCTCGAACCTCCCGGAGGCCCTGGACCCGGCCCTGCTCCGTCCCGGCCGGATCGACCGGATGTACAAGGTGGGGTACCCCTCGAAGAACGGCCGGTTGGAGACGTTCAGGAAGTACCTGGACAGGGTCAAGCACACCATCAGCGAGGAGGAGCTCGACCGGATCTCCACGATCACGCCCTACTACGGAGGCGCGCAGATCGAGGATCTCGTCAACGGCGCCCTGATCAATGCCATCGAGGAAGGCCGCGACTCGGTCGAGTGGAAGGACCTGGTCAAGGCCAAGCAGCTGAAGGACCTGGGACCTCCCGAGGACGTCGAGTACATCGAGCGCGAGCGCCACGCGGTGGCCGTGCACGAGGCGTGCCACGCCGTAGTGGCGTATCGCGTGCGCCATCACCTCCTGATCGATATCGCCACCATCGAGAAGGGTGGGACGTACCTCGGGATGGTTGCGTCGATCCCGCCCGAGGACCAGTTCACCAGATGGCGGTCCGAGTACGAGGCCGACATCATGGTCAGCCTGGCCTCGCTGGCCGGGGAGCGGTTGTTCTTCGAACAGGACAGCTCCTCGGGAGTGTCGGGCGACCTCCAGGCGGCCACATTCATCGCGACCTTCATGGAGGGCTACTGGGGCATGGGCTCCACCGTGGCCTCGCACGGCGTGACGAAGGAGATCGGGGTCGAAGGCGGAGGGCGCCCCGGGAGCGATGGGAAGAAGAAGGAGAAGGCCCTGCTGGAGGGCTCCCTGGGATACCGGATCGAAGGCAAGCTGGGCGAGCTGATCAAGCGGACCGAAGCGATCCTGGAAGAGAACCGAGCCGCGATCCTGGCGCTCGCCCACGCCCTCGAGGCCAACAAGACGATCACGGGCGAGGACGTCGAGGCCATCGTCGACGGCAAGCCCGGTCCCCTGATCGACGGGCGACCGTACCACTCGCCTGAGTTCGTCGATATGCTCGAGGCCTATCACGCCAGGGCGATGGACGCCCACAAAGCCCACGACAAGGTCAACATGGATCTCCCGGTCCCGGTGCCGGTCTACGCGGGCGTTTCGGGGAACGGCGAGATGGGCCAGCGCGAGTTGCCGCCCGCGCCGGAGCCGGAGGACGCACTCCTTCGTGGGACCTCGGGGGGCGACGGAAGCCCACCCCGACCCGACGTTCCCTGATCTCGCCGGGTCACTGCGTCGAACCCCGGGGAAGCGCTTTGCCTTCGGTCAGCTCCCCGGCCAGACCTTAAGACCGATGCCCAGCTGCTCCTTGCGGACCGGTGGCGGTCCGTCGAGCCTGCGAACCTGGCCTCGACCACGAATGCCCGGCATCCCTCCATGGCGTGGCCAGCCACGGCCACCCCGTCCGGCCCAGACAACACCAGGTGGAGGTGGATGAAGGGCTTGCCGTCCCGGATGGAGACGTTGCCCAGCCCAGATGAGATCTCGACGTGGCCCGTCGAGGTGGGCAGGTACTCCCTCGTCTTCGGGTCGAAGTAGCCCACCGTGGCCTGTTCGAGGCCGCCGATCACCTGAAGGGTGGCCGCCTCCAGGCCGAGCGCTGCAACGGCTCCGTTCAGTCCGTCCAGCAGGTCCTCTCCCCTCTCCAGGCTGACGAATGCCGCCCTCCCGTCGTCCGATGGGTACGTCTTCACACGAGCCCCGTTCATTCGGTGAGGACCGGAGAATAGACTCCTGTCGGCCCGAAGATCATTCGTCCGACCGAGAGGAGCCCATCCATGCCGGCCCGTTCCCTCGACCGGGAGATCGACCGGCTCTACGAGCTGGCGCCTGAAGACTTCACCGCGGCCCGTGACCGGTTGGCCAAGGACGTGAAGGCGGCCGGCGACACCGAAGCTGCGGCCAGGGTCAAAGCCCTGCGTCGCCCGACGCTCGCGGCATGGGCCGTCAACCAGTTGGTCCGGCGGGAGTCCGGCGGGGTCGATGCGTTGCTGGAGGCCGGGGAGCAGCTGCGGAGGATGCAGCGCCGAGCCTTGTCCGGCGTTTCGGGTGGAGGGCTCCGCGAGGCGACCGACGAACGCAGGAAGGCCGTGCGGGCATTGCTGAACGCCGCCGCGGATATCCTCAAGGACGCGGGCCGCGCCTCGGCCGGTACCCTCGAGGCCGTCCAGGCCACCCTCGAGGCGGCCTCCTCCGATGAGGGGGCGGGCCGGATGTTCGAGGAGGGGCGGCTGGCCAAGGAGTTCCCACCGCCGGCGGGTTTCGGCACCGTGGACGGCTTGGCCCTGGTCCCCCCGCCGGCCGAACCCAGGGCGTCCTCGACGAGGGTCGCCGTCGCCCGGGCCAAGGCAGGCCGCGGTCACGGCCGGGGCTCGCAGCGGGATCGGGATGCCGCCAGGATCGCCGAGCTTCGAGCCGAACGGGACCAAGCGCAGCGCCAGGCCCGGGATCTCGAGCGCGAGGCGGAGAAGGCTCGGAAAGAGGCCCAACGTGCCGGCCGGGCGGCGGTGAAGGCCGAGGAGGAGGCGGATCGGGCTCAGCGGGCCTCAGACGAGGCTGCCCAGACCGCCAGGAAGCTCGCCGCCGCAGCCCGGCAGGCCGGAACGGAGGCCGCTCGGGCCCAACGGGAGTCCGACCGGGCGAAGCGTTCCGTCGAGCAAGTCAAGGAGAAGCTGGCCGCGGCACAAGGGTGAGGCGGCCTGCGAAAATAGCCCCATGCCCTCCGGCGCGCTCTCCATCGCTCCGGTCGAGGTCGACCGCCCGACCGGCAAGGACGTGACCGAGGCCAGCCGGGTCTGGGTGGTCATCGTGTGGAACGACCCGATCAACCTGATGTCGTACGTGACATACGTCTTCCAGAAGCTGTTCGGCTACAGCCTGCAGAAGGCCACCAAGCTGATGTTGGACGTGCACACCAAGGGGAAGGCCGTCGTGTCGAGCGGCAATCGCGAGAAGGCGGAGTTCGATACCTTCCGGCTGCACGCCCACGGCCTGTGGGCGACGATGCAGCAGGATTGAGGGGCGGCCTCATCCGATGAAGAGGCTCCAGAGGCGCGTGCGGCGCACCCGTCGCGGGGACTACGAACTGCGGATCCCGCGGGTGGAGCGGGAGATCCTGCGGTCGCTTCCCGGAGAGCTCCGGGCGGTGCTGTCGAGCGACGATCCTACGCTCGAACGTCTCTTCCCCCCGGCCTTCGGTGACGACGTGGTGCGGAACGCCGAGTTCGAGGAGCTGGTTCGAGGCGACCTCGTAGCTCAGCGGATGGGGTCGATCGAGGTCATGGAAGCCACGATCGACGCGGACCGAGTGGACGAGGAGCAGCTGCTGGCATGGCTCGGCGCCATCAACGACCTCCGGCTGGTCCTGGGGACAAGGCTTGACGTGACGGAGGACGATCCCCCGGAGGTCCCCGACGACGACCCTCGGGTCGGTGCCTACGCCCTCTACTACTACCTCGGCTGGCTGGAAGAGCAGGTCGTCGCGGAGCTCGCCGCCGGCGTGGATCCGACCGGGACCGCCGGGGACTGATCAGGCTCTGGGCCGGATCTCCACCATGTCCCCGTTCAGGCGAGTGTCGAACGAGGCGACCGGTAACGCGGCCGGACCGCGCATGACCCGGCCGTCGGCCAGCCGGAACATGCTCCCGTGGATCGGGCATGTCACGACCGGCTGCGTCTCCGGGCCGCTCACCCGCCCGTGGTGGAGCTGGGCTCCCTGATGGGTGCAGCGGTTCCCGATGGCCCAGATCTGCTCGCCCTTCACGTACAGGAGGACCTCGCTGTCGCCTGCAGCCACCCTGACGGGCTTCCCCTCAGGAAGGTCGTCGGCCGAAGCGACCGGGACCCAGTCGCCGGACCCGGCGCCGCCCTCGGAAAGACCTGAGATCACGACTGGGCGGAGAAGCTGCCTTTGGCGTCGATCGTGGTCGTGGACGATGTGAGCGCGGGAACACCCGTGCAGTCGAAGCTCCCGGCGATCCCGCTCTCGTCCAGGGTGGTCAGCTCGATCTGACATTCACCGTGCGATGAGATGAACTTCGTGGTCCCCCCCGTGCTCGAGCCTGCCGGCGAGCCGGACGGCGACGCGGACGCCCCTTCCGAGGGCGAGCTGGAAGCCGAGGCCGTCGGCTGGATGACGAAGTCGAGCACCCGGAAGGGGTTCTCGTTCGTCGTGTTCGCGCCGGTGTTCGGCACGTTCAGAGTCAGGTGCATGGTGACGCTTGCGCCCTTCCAGGTGGCCTCGATCTTGGGATACAGCGTGTCGGCACCGGTGAAGGTGAAGGCGGTCTGGGTGAGGTCGTCGCTCACGGTGGCCGCACCGCTGGTGTCCACATGGGCGGTCTCTCCAACCGCGCCACCGCCGCCCCCTCCGCTGGTCTCCGGCTCTTTGTTCCTCTGCACCAGCACCACGGCCAGGAACACCACCGCCGCCGCGATGCCGAAGATGATCACGCGGCGCCGATTCCAGCGCTTCCGCCTGCTGCCCTCCTCCACTTCCCCGGGCGGCGGCGCGATGAGGGCGGCCCACGCCTGCTCCGCCGAAGGTTCGAGCTCGATGTACCGCTGCCAGGCAGCCGTGCGGCCCCTCTCCGAAGCCGGGAATCGCTCGCTGGGCCCGCCGGGGGCGCCCTGTTCCCAGATCCCGAAGTAGTCGCGCCCGAACCCCAGCATGTACCTGCTTCCGGAGTGGATGACTCCGAGCCGTTCGTCGCCGACCCGAGCCTGATCGTGGGTGAGGTCCGTGCTCATCTAGGTCCTCCAGACAAGGCGCTCGCGCGGATGGATGAGATATGAAACGGCCCCAGACACGGAAATGTCAATCCTCCAGTTGATGACGTTCGCGCTTGGCCTCCAGGTGCCTGATCGTCTCCCGAACGTCGTCCCAGGCCGCTTGGAGCCGAGCCGCGTCCTTCGCCGTGCCCCGGGCCTCGGCGCGGTCGGCGGGCAGGTCGCTGACGACGGCGTCACGGGTGGCATCGTCGGAGAGATGTCGGTGCAAGCCAAACTCGCCCTCGGCCAACTCTTCCTCGCGGCGAAACCGATGGAGTTCATCGGTCCATTTGGGAGGCGCCGCTCGGGTCCGGTCAACCGCACCCAGGGATGCTACATCTCCCGTACGGTAACAGGGGGCCTCTTCACGGCTTCTACCCCTCGATCGCCTGCCATTCCTCCCTTTGGATCGGATCAGGAGCGGGGGCGGGCCATACAGCAGGACTTCTGTTTGTCCATGGCAAAGGTTGTCCTTGCCTCGGCCGCCGGCCCTGGGGTAGTTTGCCCTCGTCGTTCGGCGTGTGGCTTCGACCCCCGTGGGGCGAGACTTCCCTGCCACGCGAAGTCGATCGGATCCGGTCGTGTCGAGGACCCCCGGCGAGCCGGCAGCGCCGGCTAGTCCTCCTTCGTCCGGGATGTTGACCCGCAGTCTTCACGAGGCTCAGGTCGTTTCTTCCAGAGGAGGGGCAGGCCCATCCTCCAAGGAGGAAGCGCCACGCTGGTCAGCGCCACTCGATCCGAGCCACCTCGACCGGCTCGGACACGCCCTTCAGGGCTACCCTGCGAGGCTCCGACACCTGGAAGCCCTCGTCGGCGACCGCCAGGGTGCCAACGCTGGCCAGGATCTCTCCCCCTTCCGCGAGAGCCGCGATCCGCGCCGCCTTGTGCACCTCTCCCCCGCTGTAGTCCTCGCCCCTTCGGGTCGCCTCCGCGGCGTGCACCCCGATCCGCACGGATGGGGCGAAGCCGTGGGCCCGGCGATGCTCCGCGAACGCCCGCTGGACGGCCACGGCGCACGTGAGCGCCGATCGGGGGTCCTTGAACGCGACGAAGAACCCGTCGCCGGTGTGATGGGCAACCTCACCCCCGTGGGTCGCGAAGAGGGAGCGGAGGGTCTGGTCGTGCCAGGCCAGGAGGTTCTCCCACGCTTCGTCCCCGATCACTCCCACGAGATCCGTCGACTTCACGATGTCGGTGAACATGAAAGCTCGGGTCGCGCGCTCCGGCGGCCCATCCGAAGGGGCGATCTCGCGGAGAAGACTCGCCGCGGATTCCGCCGCCGGCCGGGCACCGAGTCGCTCGAAGGCCGACTTGGCTGCCCCCAATTCCATGATCGCGGCTTCCTCCTCTGCCATCGCCCGGAACGCCTTCGCCAGAAGCACTCGGACCTCGGCCACCTCGTACGGCGCCTCGACTTCCTGCCAGCCTCGCTGCGCCCGTCGGAGTTCCGGGAGCGCTCCCGCCGCATCGCCCTGTGCCAGGCGGACCGCGCCGCGGACACCTGCGGCAAGCGCGTTGAGCGCCGCGGCCTCGTATTCCGCCACCATGCCTTCGAGGGTGTCGGCCGCAGAAGCCGCGGTCTCCAGGTCGCCTCCGGCCAGGGCGATCTCGGCCTGAGCGGCGAGAAGCCGGACCTGCTGGCAATGGTTCCCACCTGCTTCGGTCACTGCCTCGCGGATCCCGGCGGCGGCCGCGTCGGACCTTCCCTGGGCCAGTCGAAGCAGCGCCAGGCCCGGTTGTGGATTGTGACCGAACTCGTGGGCCCGCGTGAACGCTTCCTCCGCGCCAGGGAAGTCGCCGAGCCGCCGTCGCACCTCCCCGATCTCGTAATTAGCGGGCCCAAGGCCCGAGAAGAAGTTGAACAGGGGCAGTTCCTCGCACGCCGCCCGGGCTTCCTCCTCGGCGGTGGTCAGTGAGCCGTGCAGGCGCATGAGCTCGGCCTTGTGGATACGGCACACCCCGGGGAAAGCCGGCACCGACTCGCGCTCGCACCACCGAAGGGTGGCCTCTGTCC
>JBKPGU010000010.1:0-9183 GCA_046729535.1 Actinomycetota bacterium | reverse complement strand
GACCAGGGCGGCCACGACGTCGCCCAGTCCCAGCCCGCTCACCTGGGCCAGGTGGTCGGGCGTGGCTGGGGCGGTCAGGGCTTTCCACACCGCCGATTCCCGAGGGGCGAGCGATACCGTCGAGGGACTTCCCCCGGTCGCGACCGAATCACGCGGGCCCGGAAGGATCGGCTCGAGACCGAGGTCCGACACCAGGTCGTCGGGGCCGCGGATCAACGTGGCGCCCTCACGGAGGAGGGCCAGCGGAACCTGGGCCAGGGCACTGGTGATGGCTCCGGGAACCGCGAACACCTCGCGCCCTAGGTCCAGGGCGTGCTCTGCGGTGATCATGGATCCGCTGCCAGTGGCCCCCTCGACCACGACGACGGCCCGGGACAGCGCGGCCACGATGCGGTTGCGGGCGGGGAACCGGAAGGGCTCGGCCGGGGTCCCGGGAGGGTACTCGCTGACGATCGAGCCGCGTTCCAAGATGGAGTCGAACAGGCGCCGGTTCTGGCTCGGGTACGCCACGTCGACCCCGCACCCCAGGACGGCCACGGTCCCCCCGCCTCCCTGGAGCGCGCCACGGTGGGCCGCTCCATCGATTCCGCGGGCCCCGCCGCTCACCACGGTAGCTCCGTGCTGACCCAGCGTCCGAGCCAACAGCGACGCCGTCTCGACACCCGAAGGCGAGCAGTTCCGCGCCCCAACGATGGCGACCGTGATCGAATCGGGATCGAGTAGGCGGCCCCGAACGAAGAACCCGGCGGGAGGGTCGAACAGGTCGAGCAGCTGCTTGGGGTACTCGGGATCGTGCGCCCGAACCAGGCGTCCGCCGGCGCGCTCGAGCCTCTCGTCTACCTCTTCAGGGCGGATGGCCGCCGCGAGCGAGCGATCCCCCTCGCTGCCTGCTACTCCCCGACTCACCGCCGCCAGACACGCCTCCGCCGTCCCCTCCCGGGCCGCCAGCTCCAGGAGGCGGCGAGGGGTCAACGAGGCGAGGCTCAGGAGGACCAACAGCGCCCGCCGTTCCCGGTCGTCGCGGCCGAACCGGCGTGGCCACTCGAGCGGCTGCGAGCCCGCTTTCTGCTCGCGGCTTCCCGCGCGGCCCTCTTCCGCCAGGTCCGCGGGGCGGCGGAGCTTCACCTCCGACGGCAATCGAAGCCTGGAGGTCGATGTGTCCCCGGCCCCAGAAGGCGCCAGGGTCACCCCGTGGGCGGCGTGGCGTGGGCGATCCGGGGCTACCCCACCTGGGTCACCTCCCCCGTCACGGACAGCGCTCGATATCCGAGCGCTTCGGCCATGTGGTCGGCATCGACCCGGTCGACGGCGGCCAGGTCGGCGATGGTCCGGGCCACCTTCACCGCACGGTCGAACCCACGACCGGAAAGGGCCAGGCTCTCGACCGCAACCGACAGCAGCGAGGTCGCTGCGTCGGTGAGTCGCGCTTCGCGCCGGGCCAGACCTCCCGGCATCTGCGCGTTGCAGGTCCACGGCGTGTGGGCCAGCCGCCGGCGCTGGCGTTCCCGAGCAGCTTCCACGCGCTGGCGGATGGCGGCGGACGCCTCTCCTGGCTCGGATCCGAGGAGCTCGGCGCGGGAGAGGCGAGGGATCGAGAGCTGGAGGTCGATCCGGTCCAGCATCGGGCCGGACAGGCGCTGACGGTAGAGCTGCACGCGGTTCGGAAGGCAATGACAGGCTTTTCGAGGGTCGCCGTCGAACCCGCACGGGCACGGGTTCGACGCGGCGACCAGAGTGAACAGGGCCGGGAACTCGACCGCGCCGATGGCTCGGGCCACCACTACCCGTCCGTCCTCGAGCGGCTGGCGTAGCCCCTCGAGGGCGTCCCTCCGGAACTCGGTGACCTCGTCCATGAACAGGACTCCGTTATGGGCAAGCGAGACCTCACCCGGCCGGAGGAGCCCCGATCCGCCCCCGAGCAATCCCGCGGGTGAGATCGAGTGATGGGGCGAGCGGAAGGGGCGAGCCTCGACCAACCCGCCCCCCGAGAGCATGCCGGCGACCGAATGGAGCTGGGTCACCTCGAGAGCTTCCTGCCGGGTCATCAGCGGGAGGATGGTCGGGAGCCGTCGGGCCAGCATGGTCTTCCCGGCGCCGGGAGCACCGACCAGCAGGGTGTTGTGCCCGCCCGCGGCCCCGATCTCCAACGCCCGTCGGGCCACGCCCTGTCCCCGGACCTCCGAGAAATCCACCGGGGCCGCCGTGGAAGCCGGCGCCCGAGGAGTCGTCGACTCCTCCGCCTCCCCGGTTGATCCGGTGGATCGCGCGAGCCGCCGGGCCGCAGCATCCTCGACCACGTCGGGGTCCCCACGGAGGAAGGCGACCACCGATGCCAGGGTGGGAAGCGCCACGACCTCGAGGCCCTCGACCAGCCCGGCTTCAGCCCCATTATCCTCGGGAACCACCACACCTCTCAGGCCTGCCTCCGCAGCGGCGATGGCGACCGGCAGGATCCCCGCGGTGGCGACCAGCTCTCCTTTCAACGAGAGCTCTCCAGAGAACGCGTACGAGAACAACCGATCGCGCTTCACCTGGGCCGACGCCGACAGCACACCGAGGGCGATGGGAAGGTCGAACCCGGGCCCATCCTTTCGAACCCCGGCCGGCGAGAGGTTGACCACGACCCGGCGGAGCGGCCACTCCAGGCCCGAGCTCTCAACCGCCGGGCGGACTCGCTCCCGGGCGTCCTGCACGCCCGCCCCAGGCAGGCCTGCCAGAGCCAGGGCGGGGAGCCCCCGCCCTACATGCGCTTCGACCGTGATCAGATGGCCGCGGATCCCGACCACTGCCACCGCGAAGACCCGCCCGTACACCGACAGGTAGATACGACGTGCCTACGACATCGCCCGTCTGCGTCCCTCCTACCAGCGACGACGGGCCGCCATCCTGCTCATCAGAAGGCCGATTCGAACAGATGGACCGCCAGCTCGCCATTGCGATTTATCGAGACGCTAGCGACGTCGAAACGCACGTCGACAGGAGCCACGGGAGACTCTGGCGAGGACGCCAGGAACGCTTCGGCCAGGTGCTGCAGCTTGCGCTGCTTCTGCCACCCGACCGCCTCGTACGGGCCACCGAGGGACGATCCTCGCCGGGTCTTCACCTCGCAGAAGACCAGAGTCGACCCGCGCACCAGCACCAGGTCCAGCTCGCCGAGCGCGCATCGCCAGTTTCGGGCGACCACTCGGTAGCCGGCCGCCTCGTACCGTCGGACCGCGGCCTCCTCGCCGCGGCGTCCCAAGTCGAGCCGGTCCAGGTGGCCAGCGGACAGGACGGGCCTTGATGGATCTCTCGAGCGCACGCCCTGAGTGTCGGGCCGCCCACCGACACGTTCACGCTCGACCCTCAGATCGCGGTTCGCGATGGATTCGCCTGTGCGGGTTGGGGTTCGGAGTTGCTAGGCGGGTTCGCTGGGCGTGCCGCCCATGCCGAGGGCATCGCCGGGAGCGATCTCCTTGTGGGAGAGCTCTTCGATGTTGACGTCCCGGCTGGTCACCACCTGCACCTTGCTCACGAACCGGGCGGGACGGTACATGTCCCACACCCACGCGTCGGTCAGCTCGACCTCGAACCATGCGCCGCCCGGTCCCTCGTGCTTGGTGAGCTCGACCTTGTTCGCCAGGTAGAACCGTCGCTCGGTCTCCACCACGTGGCTGAACATCGGGAGGACGTCTCGGTACTCCCGCCACAGCCGGAGCTCCATGTCCTCCTCGAACCGTTCGATGTCCTCTTCGCTCACTGGACCTCTCCGTCGACCTGAGGATGGGCCGCCTCGGGGCCCGACCCTTCGATCCTTCCGGCAACCTCTGCCGACCCGTTCCGGGCGTACAGCGCCACGTACTTCTCCCGGTCGGTCATATACAGGTCCATGCCCTTGAAGGACATCCGCTGGATCGGCGAGGGGCCGAACTCGGCGATGGCCGCGCGATGCGTAGCGGTCCCGTAACCCCGATGGTGGTCGAAGCCGTACTTCGGGTACCGGCGGTGATACCGGTCCATCATTCGGTCTCGGGTGACCTTGGCGATGACCGAAGCCGCGGCTACGGAGGCCGTGACCACGTCCCCTTTCTTGATGGAAAGCTGGGGCAGCCCGACGCTGCGAATGGGGAAGCCGTCGGTCAGCACGAAGTCCGGACGCACGTCCAAGGCCCGGATGGCCCGGCGCAACAGGAACTTGTTCGACACGTGCAGGCCGTGGTGGTCGATCCGGCGGGGGAAGGCCTTGCACACACCGATCGAAAGCGCCCGGGCCCGGATGCGGTCGTACCACAGGTCGCGCTGGGCAGGGGTCAGGAGCTTCGAGTCGGCCAGCCCCTCGGTGTCGAACCCATCGGGAAGGATCACCGCGGCGGCCACCAGCGGTCCGGCGAGCGCGCCCCGCCCCGCTTCGTCCACCCCCGCGATCAGGGCGAAGCCCTGGGCGTGCAGGCGGCGCTCGTAGTGGTCGATCGCTTTCTGGCCTTGCCGGTTCGCTTCGGTCATCGCCGACCTCAAGCGCGATCTTCCGCCCGTCACAGGTGAGCCGGGACGGTCCGGACCCAACGCGCCCGGCTCGGTGGCCAGATGATGACGAACGCGCGGCCCACCACCTTGTCGTACGGGATGTCCCCCAAGCCGAACCGGGAGTCGTTCGAGTTCGTCCTGTTGTCCCCCATCACGAACAGGTTGTTCGCCGGGACGCGATGGGGAGGGTAGTCGCGCGAATCGGCGTTCACGTCGAGGTACGCCTCGGCCAGCTCCTTCCCGTCGATGTAGACCTGTCCCGCCTTGATCTCGATGGTCTCCCCGGGCAGCGCGATCACCCGCTTGATGAAGTCTCGTTCGGGATCCGACGAGACCCCCAATCCCTGGGTCAGCCAGTGCCAGAACGACTGGATGGCGTTGCGGTGAGACTCGGAGCTCGGGTGGGGTTCCTCGAACACGATGATGTCCCCGCGCCTCGGCGGGTGGAAGTCATAGACGAGCTTGTTGACCAGCACCCGGTCCCCAACCCGGAGCGTGGGCTCCATCGATTCCGACGGGATGTAGAACGCCTGAACCAGGAAGCTCTTGATGAGGAGGGCCAGGACGAAGGCGATGAGCAGCAGCACCGGGAGTTCGCGGAGGAACGAACCGGGACCCTTGCCCCGCTGTTTGCGTTCGTCCCTTCGTTCCTTGCGGCGTGGGCCGTTCTGCCTGGATCGCGCGCCGAACGCGTCCGACTCTCCGGGGGGCGTCTGCTGGGTCGGCGTCTCCGAGGCGGGTCCCGACGACGCGTCCACCTAGGCCTGCTCCGGCTCCGCTCCCTGGTCGAGTTCCGCCGTCGCGACGCGCGGGCCGACCGGCTCCCTCAGCTCACGGATGCGGGCCTTCTTCCCCCGCCGCTCGCGGAGGTAATACAGCTTCGCCCTTCGGACCCGGCCTTGCGTCATCACCTCGATCTTGGACACCGTCGGCGAGTGAAGCGGGAACGTCCGCTCGACGCCGATGCCGAAGGAGATCTTGCGAACGGTGAACGTCTCGCGAAGGCCACCCCCCTGCCGGCGGATGACAACTCCCTGGAACACCTGGATGCGCTCCCGGCCGGCCTCGGCCACCCGCACGTGCACCTTGACGGTGTCGCCCGGCCGAAACACGGGGATGTCTTCGCGCAGGCGAGGCTTTTCGACAAGGTCGGTCTTGTTCATGCGATCACTACCCAGGAGGAGGGGCCGGTGGCCCATGATAGCACCGGCCTCCGGAACTCCCCGGCTAGAGTCGTTCCTTCCGAGGCGGACTTGCCTCGTCGGCGCCGTCGGTCGGCTCCGCATCGCCGGCCAAGAGATCCGGGCGGGTCCGGGCCGTCTTCTCGTGTGCGGCTCGTCGCCGCCACCGGGCGATCTCCGCGTGGTCGCCGGAGAGGAGCACGAGTGGGACGTCCATCCCCCGGTACGAGCGCGGGCGCGTGTAGTGCGGGTAATCCAGGAGAGGCTCTTCGAACGACTCCTCGCCCAGCGACTCCTCGTTCCCGACGACCCCCGGGATCAGCCGGGTGACGGCCTCCAGCACCACGAAGGCCGCCACCTCTCCTCCTGCCAGGACGAAGTCCCCGACGGACACCTCCTCCGCGGGGAGACCGTCCACCACCCGCTCGTCGACGCCTTCGTACCTCCCGCAGATCAGGACCAACCATGGCTCGGCGGCCAGCTCCCGGGCCATTGCCTGGTCGAACGTCCGCCCGGCCGGCGACAGGAGGATGACCCTCCTCCGCCCTTCCCCCAGCGACTCGACCGCCTCGAAGATGGGCTCCGGCTTCATGACCATGCCCGGCCCTCCCCCGAACGCGTAGTCGTCGGCCTGGCGATGCTTGTCATGAGTGTGCTCGCGGATGTCATGGACCCGCACCTCCACCAGCCCCGACTGGATGGCTCGGCCCAGTAAGCTCTCCCGCAGCGGTCCGTCGAAGATGCCCGGGAACAGGGTGAGGATGTCGACGCGGAGCGAACGGCCATCCTCGCCCTCCGGTGCCGTACCCGCCGAGGCCACCTCATCCGTCACGGGATCGTCAGCCCCTCGACCTCCCGGACGACCACCTTCCGGCCGACCACATCCACGGATTCGACCACGTCCTTCAGCGCGGGGATCAGGACCTCGCCGTCCTCCCCCTGGGCGGCCCAGACGTCGTTGGCGGGCGTGTGGAGCACCTCGCGGATGACGCCGAGCGAGCGGCCTTCGACGGTAAGGACCTCGCACCCGATGAGATCGTGCGTCCAGAACTCTCCCTCCGGCAGCGTCGGCGCCGCGTCGGCGGGGACGAACAGGTACGAGCCCTGCAGGGATTCCGCCCGATCTCGATCGCCGACCTCTTCGAACTGCACGAGGAGGCGTTGCCGGTGCGGGCGAGCGGTGGCGACGGTCACGGCCTCGGACCCGCCTTCGTGGACGAAGAGCCTGGCGCCGGGTTCGAAACGTTCGGCCACCTGCGAGAGCACCAAGACCGCCACCTCACCCTTCACTCCGTGGGCCCTGGTGATCCGGCCCACGGCGACCCGCTGGGGCGAGGGGTTCACCCCACGATCTCGACGGTGGTCTGGACGCCGGCCTTGGTCCCCGCCGCCCGCATGACGTCGCGGATGGCCCGGGCCGTCCGGCCGCGCCGGCCGATGACCTTGCCCATGTCCTCCGGGGACACCTTGAGCCTGAGGGTCACCGAATCGCCGCCTTCGACGACCTCGATGTCGACCGCGTCGGGATCGTCCACCAGGTTCCTGGCGATGTACTCGAGGACTTCCTTCACCGCCTGCCTCGCCTACGAGGACTCCGCCGGAGCCGGCCTGCGCCGGCGCCTCGGCTTGGGCGCCTCGGCCGGCGGAACGGGCTCGGCCTCCTCTGCCGGGGCGGCGGGCTCGGGTTCGGCGGTCGCAGCGGCGGGCTTGGCCTTCGCCGATCGAGAGGGCTTCGCCGCTCGCGCGGACTTCGCGGGCTTCGGCGCCTGCTTCGTCCTCCCGGCCTCGAACCGCTCCCAGATCCCCTGGGTCTTCAGCAGGTTCTCGACCTGCTCGGTGGGTTGGGCGCCGTTCGTCAGCCAGTACATGGCCCGGTCGGCGTCGATCTCGATGAGGGAAGGGTCCTCCAGGGGGTGGTACTTCCCGATGTTCTCGATGAACCGGCCGTCGCGGGGAGACCTGGAGTCTGCCACGACCACCCGGTAGAACGGGCGCTTGGTCGCGCCTCGTCGCATCAACCTGATCTTGACCATCTCGGTGTTCCTCCCGGCCGGCGGACCCCTCGTGCGAGTCGTCCGCTCTGCTGCTCGCTCCCTACCGACCCGGCAGGTTCATGCCTGGGGGGAGCTTCGGAAGCTCGATGCCTTTCGGGATCTTCATGCCCTTCAGGCCTCTGCCGCCGAACCCGGCCATCCCCATCATGGACTTCATCATCTTCCGCGCTTGCGCGAACTCCTTCAGCAGGGCGTTCACTTCGTGGGTCGTTGTGCCCGAACCCCTGGCGATCCGCAGGCGCCGGCTACCGCTGATGATAGCGGGGTTGCGGCGCTCCTCCTGGGTCATCGAGCAGATGATCGCTTCGGTCCGACCCAGCTCCTTCTCGTCCAGCTGCAGATCCTTGAGCTGCGCGCCCTTGGCGCCAGGGATGCCGGGCAGCATCGACAGCAGGTCCTGCAGCGGCCCGAGCTTCCTCACCTGGCGCATCTGCTCCAGGAAGTCTTCCAGGGTGAAGTCGGCCCTGGCCATCTTCTCTGCGGCCTCGGCCGCCTTCTCCTGATCGAGCTCCTTCTCCGCCTTCTCGATCAGAGAGAGCATGTCACCCATGCCCAGGATCCGGGAGGCCATCCGATCGGGGTAGAAGGGCTCGAGGTCCTTCAGCTTCTCCCCCACGCCCGCGAAGAAGATGGGGCGGCCGGTCTCCTGGGTGATGGAGAGGGCGGCCCCGCCCCGCGAATCGCCGTCGAGCTTGGTCACAACGAACCCGTCGAGGTCGACCTCACGCATGAACTCCCGGGCCTGGACGACAGCGTCCTGACCCGTCATCGCATCGCACGCCATCAGGACCGAGTGCGGACGGAGGGCCTCCTTCACCCTTCGAGCCTCCCGCATCATTTGGGGATCCACGTGCAAACGGCCCGCGGTGTCGACGATCACCACGTTCCGGCCTTCACGAACGGCCTGCTTCACGGCGGTCTTGGCCACCTTCTCGGGCTTGTTGCCCTCGGAGACGACCGGGACCCCGACCTCTCTCCCCAGGGTGAACAGTTGCTCGATGGCAGCAGGGCGTTGCAGGTCCGCAGCCACCAGGAGCGGCTGGCGGCCCTTCTCCTTGAAGTGCAGCGCCAACTTGGCACAGGCCGTGGTCTTTCCCGACCCCTGGACGCCGGCCATCATGATCACGACGGGGTTCGCCCCCGGGAGCTTGTAGGGGCGGTGCTCGCCTCCCAGGGTCTCGGTGAGCTCGTCTCGAACGATCTTCACGACCTGTTGGGCAGGCGTGAGGGACCGCATCACCTCGTCGGACAAAGCCCGCTTGCGAACCCTGGCCAGGAAGTCCTCGACCACGTCCAATGCAACGTCGGCCTCGAGCAGCGCCGTGCGGATGTCACCGAGGGCGGCATCCACCTGCTTGGGATGCAACTTGCCCCTTGATCGGAGCTTCCGGAAGACCGCATCCAGGCGGTCGCTCAGCGTGTCGAACATGAGAACCTGGCAGAAG
>JBKPGU010000009.1:0-1501 GCA_046729535.1 Actinomycetota bacterium | reverse complement strand
GGCTTCGCGAGCACCTGCCCGCGCTCCACCTCGTCCCTGTCGATGCCGCGAAGGAGCACGCCGACGTTGTCGCCTGCCTGCACGGCGTCCAGGAGCTTGCGGAACATCTCGAGGTCGGTGGCCACACTCTTCCGGGTCGCTTTGATACCGACGATCTCGACCTCTTCCATCTTCTTGAGCTTGCCCCGCTCCACACGGCCGGTGCCCACAGTTCCACGCCCGGTGATCGAGAAGATGTCCTCGATGGGCATCAGGAACGGCCTGTCGACGTCGCGAACGGGCTCGGGGATGTACGTGTCGCACGCGTCCAGCAGCTCCTGGATCTTCGGCGTCCACTCGGGGTCGCCCTCCAGGGCCTTCAGCGCGGAGCCGACGATGACCGGAACGTCGTCGCCCGGGAACTCGTAGGAGCTCAGCAGCTCGCGGACCTCCAGCTCGACGAGGTTCAGGCCGGAGACAACGTGGGCGTCTTGCTCCGCGGCGTGGATAAGGACGAGATCGAGCGTGGGCAGGTGCTCGCCAAGCCCGGCTCGATCACGCCGCACACCGAGTTCGAGGCGCAGGTCTACGTCCTGTCGAAGGAAGAAGGGGGCCGGCACACGCCGTTCTTCGGCAACTACCGGCCGCAGTTCTACTTCCGGACCACGGACGTAACCGGGGCCGTCAAGCTGGCCGAAGGGACGGAGATGGTCATGCCCGGCGACAACACGACGATGACCGTCGAGCTGATCGTCCCCATCGCCATGGAGGAGGGCCTCCGCTTCGCCATCCGCGAGGGTGGCCGAACGGTGGGGGCCGGAAGGGTGACCAAGATCCTCAAGTGAGTTGCTACACCCGCCATCTCGGGGACTGGCTTCCGCCAGAGCCCACCTGGGACGACCGGCGAGCGCTGGACGCCGCCGTCAGGACCGAGCTGGGCCTGACCGACGCCGACTGCCCCGAGGTCTGGTCGGCGGTCAAGGAGATGCGCGCGCAAAGGCGACGCCCGGCCGTCAACAGCCCGCAGTCGCCCTCGCCCACAAGAGGTGACGGCTGATGGCCGCGCCCAGGATCCGCATCAAACTCAGGGCGTACGACCACGAGATCCTCGACGCGTCTGCGCGGGAGATCGTGGACCACGTCATCCGGACCGGGGCGAAGGTTGTTGGGCCGGTGCCGCTTCCGACCGAGCGCTCCATCTACACGGTCATCCGGGGTCCGGTCATCGACAAGGACAGCCGGGAGCATTTCCAGATGCTGACCCACAAGAGGCTGATCGACATCATGGAGGCCACGTCGAAGACGGTTCAGGAGCTGCAGCGCCTGAACCTTTCGGCGGGCGTCGACATCGAGATCAAGCTCTAGAGGAGCGGGCGATGGCGGCGAAGGGGATCCTCGGGACGAAGCTTGGGATGACGCAGATCTTCACGGAGGGCTCTCGCGCCGTGCCGGTGACCGTCATCCAGGCCGGGCCGTGCACGGTCACGCAGGTGAAGACCAAGGAGATCGACGGGTACGAAGC
>JBKPGU010000008.1:0-4754 GCA_046729535.1 Actinomycetota bacterium | reverse complement strand
CACCTCACCCTCCGATCGCATGATCCTTGGATGCATGAGACCCCCCCCGGCGCTGAGATGCATGGTGGTGCCTTCTATCGTTGACACGTCATCCGGCCGTGGTAGCCTTCCTTACGTCCAGGTAATTACGGAGTTGTGATGGCTGACGCTGAGGGCTACCGGGTTCCAGAGGTGTGCAAGATCGTCGGTATTTCCTACAGGCAGCTGGACTATTGGGCTCGAACCGGACTGGTCACGCCAAGCGTCCGGGAGGCCGGTGGCTCGGGGACGCAGCGGCTTTACTCCTTCAGGGATCTCGTACAACTCAAGGTCATCAAGAAGCTCATCGACGCCGGGATCTCCCTTCAGCGCGTCCGCAAGGCCATCCAGTTCCTCCAGGAGAACATGAAGACCGGGCCGTCGGGTATCACCTTGATGTCCGACGGAGCAAGCATCTACGCGTGTGAGTCGGAAGACGAGATCATCGACCTGGTGAAAAAGGGACAAGCGGTCTTCGCGATCGCTCTGGACAACGTCTGGGACGACTTGTCCAGTTCCCTGGGGCAGAAGAAAGAGCTCACCCGGCCAGCCGCCGCGAGGGCGCGAGGCGCGTGACCCCCCGGCGGTCGGTCCTCCCCGAACCGCTGCCCAGTGACACCGTTTCCTTCGCTCATCGCAGCGAGCGGCAGTTCGCCCGTCTCCTCGACTTCTATCAGATCGAATGGCAGTACGAGCCGACTTCCTTCGACCTCGAGTGGGACGAAGACGGCAACGTCGTCAAGCGGTTCACCCCGGACTTCTTCCTGCCCTCCTACAACCTCTACATCGAGATCACCACGCTGAACCAGAAGCTGGTCACGAGGAAGAACCGCAAGGTCCGCCGGCTCCGCGAGCTGTACCCCCACGTCCAGTGCAAGATCTTCTATCAGCGTGACTACCTGTCGCTGGTCACTAAGTACGGCCTGGACGACGAACGGGGCACGGAACAGGCGGCGGTCTGATAGACGCCGCGTATGTTGCGCGATCGGTCTCGGTTGTAACGAAGCCGCGGTCGGCCGGCGTTTCGTGACCCGCCTGTAGACTCCCACTCGTGCGGTTCGCCCCTCACACCGACATCGACGTCCAGGAGATGTTGGAGGCGTGCGGCCTCTCCTCCGTGGACGATCTGTTCGGCCATCTGCCGCCCTCGGTCGTCCTGGATCGGGAGCTCGACGTCCCGGAGGGCGTGTCGGAGATGGAGCTCGTGGCCGACCTGCGAGCCCTGGCCGCGAAGGATCGCCACGTCGACGATCTGATCTGTTTCGCCGGCGGCGGGGCCTACGACCATTTCGTGCCGGCCCTGGTGTGGGCCCTGGCGGGACGGTCCGAGCTGTACACCTCGTACACGCCGTACCAGCCGGAGCTCTCCCAGGGCGTCCTGCAGTCCCTGTTCGAGTACCAGTCGATGATCTGCAACCTGACGGGGCTCGACGTGTCGAACGCGTCTCTCTACGACGGTCCGACCGCGCTGGTCGAAGCGGTCCACATGTCCACCGGGGCCACGGGAAGGCACAAGGTGTTGGTGTCGGGAAGCGTCGACCCTCGCTACCTCGAGGTGCTCCGAACGTACGGCGCCGGCGAGCACTTCGAGGTCCAGGTCTTCCCCTTCCCGTATCCGCCTGAGGGCCCCGACGAACTCGGCGATGACGTCGCGGTCGTTGTGGTGCAACACCCGAACTTCTACGGGCTGCTCGAGGACAGGCTTCGCGAGGTGTTCGACGCGGCCCACGAAACGGGCGCCCGGACCGTCCAGATCTTCGATCCGCTGTCGCTTGGCGTCCTGGCTCCCCCCGGCGACCTGGGCGCGGACATCGCCGTCGCCGAGGGCCAGTCGCTTGGGAACCATCTGAATTACGGAGGCCCGTATCTCGGGGTCATCGCTGCTCGGATGCAAGACGTGCGGCGGATGCCCGGACGCATCGTCGGCGAGACCGTCGACGTGGACGGGACCCGCGGCTACGTCCTGACCCTGCAGGCCCGCGAGCAGCACATCCGCAGGGAGAAGGCCACGTCGAACATCTGCACCAACCAGACGCTCATGGCCGTCGCGGCGACGGTCTACATGGCGTGGCTGGGACCGGTGGGGCTCCGGGAGCTCGGGCTCCAATGTGTGGCGAAGGCGAGGTACGCCGCCGAGCGGCTCTCGGATATCTCGGGGGTGGCGCTGAAGTGGCCCGAAGCCGACTTCTTCAAGGAGTTCGTCCTGACCACGGACCGCGCGCCGGCGGAGGTCCAGCGCCGGCTTCTGGACACTGGCTTCCTCGTTGGCCCCCTCACCGACGACGGGTTGATCGTTTCGGTCACCGAGCGAAGGACCCGAGACGAGATCGACGGCTTCGTCAAGGCGTTCGAGGAGGCAGCCTCGTGATGCGGGAGTGGACGCAATGACCGGAGCACCCGTTCGAAGTTCGGGACCCGGGCTCGCTTCGCGAACGTTGGCCGAGCGGTCGAAGCCCGGTCGCCGGGCGTGGACCCTGCCGGAGCTCGATGTCCCGGCCGCCGAGGTGGCACGGGAGCATGCGCGACCGTCCGGACCGGGGTTGCCCGAAGTGAGCGAGGTGGACATCGTCCGGCATTTCACCCGCCTGTCGCAGATCAACTACGGCGTGGACACCGGGTTCTATCCGCTCGGTTCCTGCTCGATGAAGTACAACCCGAAGGTCGCGGAGGCCGTGGCCGCGTTGCCCGGGTTCCAGCGGCTGCACCCGCACCAGCCGGAGGACACCGTCCAGGGTGCGCTCGAGTTGCTCTGGCGGCTGGAGCGGGAGCTGTGCGAGATCATCGGGATGGCCCGGGCCACGTTCCAGCCCCCGGCCGGAGCCTCGGGGGAGCTGACGGGGTTGCTCGTGATGCGGGCGTTCCATTCGAGGAACGGCGATCCCCGGTCGAAGATCATCATCCCGGACTCCGCACACGGCACCAACCCTGCAAGCGTCACGCTGTCCGGATACAAGGCCGTGCAGGTGCCCTCGGACGCCCGCGGGTTGGTCCACCTCGGCGAGCTGGAGAAGATGGTCGATGAGGACGTGGCCGGCCTCATGCTGACCAACCCCAATACCCTCGGCCTGTTCGAGGTGGAGATCGAGGGGATCGCCCGGGCCCTCCACCGTGTCGGCGCGCTTCTCTACTACGACGGGGCCAACCTGAACGCGATCATCGGGCGGGTCCGGCCGGGCGACATGGGGTTCGACATCGTGCACATGAACACCCACAAGACCTTCGCCACGCCACACGGTGGGGGAGGACCGGGGGCGGGCCCCGTCGCCGTCAGCGAACGGCTCGAGCGATTCCTGCCAGCGCCGATGGTCGGGTTCGACGAGGAGAACGGCCGGTACTTCTGGGACGGCGACCGGCCCGATGCGATCGGCCGGGTCCACGGCTTCCACGGGAACTTTGGCGTGCTGGTTCGGGCCTACGCGTACGTGTTCGCCCACGGGCGAGACGGCCTACGCGAGGTGGGGGAGCGG
Source organism: Actinomycetota bacterium (assembly GCA_046729535.1). Classification (GTDB taxonomy): domain Bacteria; phylum Actinomycetota; class UBA4738; order UBA4738; family UBA4738; genus JBKPGU01. The sequence continues at coordinate 1,269 of JBKPGU010000008.1, read as the reverse complement.
GCGGTGCTCAACGCGAACTATCTGGCCTCGCGGGTTCAGGGCCGGTATCCCTCGGCGTTCCCCGGTCGGCCCATGCACGAGTTCGTGGCCACGGCCAAGCCCTTCAAGAAGTTTGGGGTCCGGGCCATGGACATCGCCAAGAGGGTCATCGACCTCGGGTTCCACCCTTCGACCGTGTACTTCCCACTGGTGGTCGAAGAGGCCTTGATGGTGGAGCCGACCGAGACCGAGTCGAAGGAGACGCTCGACGCGTTCGCCGATGCCATGCTCCAGGCGGCCGGTGAGGCCGAAACCGATCCGGACCTGCTCCACGAGGCGCCGGTGACCACCCCGGTTCGCCGGTTGGACGAGGCGAAGGCCGCCCGCGAGCTCAAGCTCCGCTGGTAGCGGACGGTCGTCCTGCCGTCCGCCGAGGAGGGACCGGCCGCGGAGCTCTCGGTCAGCACGGAATCACCGAGGATCGGGAAGTCGACGGAAGTCGATGTCGCTCGAGCTGAGCGCCGTGCCCTCACACTGCTAGATTGCGGGCCGTGGAATTCCGAGACGTCGTTCGGCACCGGAAGATGTGGCGCACCTATGGGGATCTGCCGATCGATCCCTCGGTGGTCGATCGCATCCTCGACGTGGGCCGGCGGGCGCCCTCGGCCGGGTTCAGCCAGGGGGTGGAATTTCTCCTTCTGCAGGGCGAGAACGAGATCGGCACCTTCTGGGATGCGGTGTCGCGCGAGGAGGACTGGCCGACGGACGGAACCCGCCGGGCCCCGGTCCTGATCGTTCCGGTGGCGGGCAAGGACGTGTACCTCGACCGGTACGCCGAAGGGGACAAGGGATGGAGCGATCGCGACGAGGGTCGATGGCCGGTTCCGTACTGGCTGGTCGACGCGTCCTTCGCCGGCATGCTCATCCTGCTGGCGGCGGTGGACGAGGGGCTTGGGGCGTTGTTCTTCGGGCTGGAGGCCGACCGGTACGAAGCACTCCGCGCCGCGTTCGGTATCCCGGCTGAGTGGACGCCCATCGGCGTGATCGCTCTGGGTCACAAGGACCCCGACGATCAGCCCTCCTCCCGGGACACCCGGCCACGCAAGGCGTTCGACGACGTGGTGCATCGCGGTCGTTGGTAGCGTCAAGCCCCGCTTGACGAAATCAGTGGCGTCAATGTAGGGTTGACGCCCCATGCGGAAGGGAAAAGGGCCGGTCGAGCTGAACGACCTCATCAGGGCAGTTCAGGATGTGACCATGTCCTGCTCGGAGCTCGAACGGCTCGACGTC
>JBKPGU010000007.1:0-6275 GCA_046729535.1 Actinomycetota bacterium | reverse complement strand
GCTCGACACCGAGCAGGCGGATGCGGCCCGGCGCGCCGGGGCGGCGCCAGTGGCGCACGACCGCGGCGGCCAGCGCGCCGACGCCGATCTGCACGACGACCAGGTCCGGGGGCGGCGCGCCGCGGGCGGCGCGCGGGTCCTCGACCTCCCAAAAGATGGTCCCGTAGCCGTCGATCACCCAGCGGGGACCCTGCTCGTAGCCGGGCCAGGAGGTGTCGGAGACGACCAGGCAGCGGTCGGACGCCTGCTCGGCCGAACGCGCCACCGCGTCGTCGTAGGTCCCGTCCACGACCGTGCAGGTCGCGCCCTCGGCGACGATCGCGTCGATGCGGGCCGGGGCGGTCCCGGCCGGCACGAAGATGCGCGCCTCGAAGCCGAGCAGCGCGGCCATGCGGGCGACCGCGCGGCCGTGGTTGCCGTCGGTGGCGGCCGCCAGCGCCATCGGCCCGAGGCTCGCGAGCCGCGCGGCCAGCTCCTCCGTGGTCGACCAGGGGCCCGGGTCGCGGCCGAGCCGTTCCACGACCGCCAGGTAGGACGCCCAGGAGGCGCCGAGCATCTTGAACGCGGGCAGGCCGAGGCGGCTGGCCTCGTCTTTGACGAGCACTCGGCCGACGCCGAGGGCCTTGGCGAGCGCCGGCCGGTCCAGCAGCGGCGTCGGCGCGTAGCCGGGCAGCCGCCGGTGGAAGTCGAGCGGGTCGCGGGTCGGCGCCGCACCGCCGACCGCCGCGCGGTCGCCGGAGCGGACGTGGAAGCGGGCGGTCAAGAGAGATCACCTCCCGCGAACGTCTCCAGCATCAGCCCGACGTCGTCACCCAGCGGGTACAGGATGGGGCAGGTGGCGCCGTTCGCCACGTACTCGCGGACCTTGGCCTTGCACTCCTCCGGGCTGCCCGACGCCGAGATCGACTGCACCGCGTCGTCGGGCACCAGCCGCATCGCCCTGCGGATCTCCTCCGGGCCGGCCGGCCACGTCATGACCTTGCCGATCTCCTCGATCAGGCCGGGGTCGACCCCGTTGGCCTTCATGATGTGCGGCTGCTGGCCCAGATACTGGGTCAGCAGCTCCCTCGCCCTGTCGAGGGCCGCGTCGCGGTCCTCGTCGAGCGAACACACCACGAGCTGGGGACGATCGATGTCGTCCAAGGTCCGACCCGCCCGGGCCGCGCCGACGGCGAGCGCGTCCAGGGCCTGCTTGTTGTACGGAGGGCCCACCATGTAGTTGAGGACGACGCCGTCGCCGACCTCCCCGGCCAGCTCCATCATCTTCATGCCGGTGGCCCCGATGTAGATTGGAACGTTCTTCGGCGAACGATCTCCGTGCACGATGTCGATCTCGATGTCGTCGACGTCGACGAACTCCCCTCGGTAGGTCACGCGCTCCATCGCCAGGAGCCTCCGGGCCACCTCGACCGTCTCTCGCATCGCCAGCAGGGGCCTGGTCCGCTTGATCCCCACCTTCGACGCCAACGGGTCCCACCAGGCGCCGATGCCCAGGATGACCCGGCCGGGAGCCAGTTCGTCGAGGGTCGAGAAGGTGGCTGCCAGCAACCCCACGTTCCTGGTCCAGTTGTTTACCACGCCGGACCCGACCTTGATGCGGTCGGTCACCGCGGCGTAGGCGGCCATCGGCACCGTCGCTTCGCGGACCAGGCGGCTCTCCGCTTGCCACACAGCCTCGAACCCACGGTCCTCTGCGTATCGCGCGTACTCCATTCCCTCCCGGATGGGGTGCTTGTCCTGGAGGTAGAGGGCAACGCGACCCTCGCCGGTCACCGTCATCCGCTTCGCCCCTCCTTCATGCCAGCCCTGCAGGCGCTCATGCCGCGCCGGCCGGTTCGAACGGGTGTGCGCCAACGTCCTCCAAGCGCGACCAGAGCCGCTCCGCAGCCTTCACGGCCAACTCGGGGATCTTGTCCTGGTCGACGCGGGTCAGCCTCCGGTCGGCCACCACCAGCTCGCCGCCCACCATCACGTCCCGGACGTACTTCGAACCCAACGCGAACGCCCAGTGGCCGGCCACGTTCTCGGACGTGAGCGGTGTAGGCGTCTGGTAGTCGAGCACCACCAGATCTGCGGGGGCTTCCGGCTCGAGCCTGCCGAACGCCACCCCGCCGAACAGCGGACGGATGAACCGAGCCCCCTCGACCATCCGTTTCAGGCACCAGTCCGCTCCCGCAGAAAGGTCCTCCTCCCGCAGCCGCCAGAATCCCGCCTGAGACTCCGCGAACATGTCCGAGCCGATGCCGTCGGTGCCCAGCGCCACCCGCCCGCCCAGCCGGCGGATGGGTGCGCGACCGACGCTGTTGTTCATGTTCGAGCGGGGGTTGTGGGCCACCATGGCCCCCGATCGCCGAACGGTGTCCATCTCGGCCCCGTTCAGGTGGACGCAGTGGGCCAGGAGGGTAGCTTCCGAGAGCGCGCCTGCCCCTGCCAGGCGATCGACCACCCGTTTGCCGAAGCGCACCTCCGAGTCCACTTCGTCCGCTGGGTCTTCGGCCACGTGGATGTGGAGGCCGGCGGCCGCTCCCCGGCCGATCTCAACGCACCCCGCCAGGGTGTCCTCCGAGAGGGTGAAGGACGCGTGGGCACCCACCATCCCTCGGGTCAACGTTCGATCGGAGGTGGCCTTCAGGAACCGCCGGTTCTCCTCCAACCCGGCCGCGGCTCGCTCGGGCCCATCGCGGTCGGTCACCTCGTAGCAAAGCACCGAGCGGATCCCCAATTCCCCCAGGGCTTCGGCCATCACGTCCAGCGAGCCGTCGATGGCGTTCGGCGAGGCGTGATGATCGACGAGTGTGGTGGTGCCCGACAGCAGCGCCTCCATCCCTCCGAGCAGTGTGGAGATCCGCACGAGGTCGAGGTCGAGGGCCCGGTCCAGCCGCCACCAGATGCGTTTCAGGATCTGCACGAAGTTCGTCGGGGGCTCGAGGGCGAACGGCATGCCCCTGGCCAGCGCCGAATACAGGTGCATGTGCGCGCAGACGTTGCCGGGGATGATCAGGCAGCCCGAGCAGTCTCGCCGGTTGGCCTCGGGAGGCGCTTGCCCGACGTCGACGATGGTGGATCCCTGGAAGACGACGTCGCCCTCGACGATTCGTGGAGGGCTGAGCGACGTGAGCACCGTTCCCCCCGTCAGCGCCGAGGTCATCTCGCGAGCGTCTCCCCCCTCGAAGCCGAACCTTTCGGGCCGCCGGTCAGCCTACTCGCGCCGAGGCCAGCCGCGGCACCGCGGCCCGGGCGGCAGGCGAGTCCTTCATCGGGAGCCGGTTCCGGCGCACCCCGTCGAACGCATAGAGGGCCTCGGCGACGGCTGAAGCTGTTGGGACAAGCGCGATCTCCCCCACGCCCTTCGCCCCGTACGGTCCCTCGGGCTGCGGCTCCTCCACGAAGATGCACTCCACGGGAGGCATCCCGGCGGGGGGGATGATGTTCAGTGACTTCAGTGAGTCGGTGACCAGGTGCCCGCCCTCCACGACGAACTCCTCCGACAGGGCGTGCCCCAGCCCCATGTGCACCGCACCCTCGATCTGACCTTCCAGCAGCGTCGGGTTCATGACCTTCCCGACGTCGTGGGCGGCGACGAACCGCTCGATGCGCCCGGTTTGGTCCAGGATGGCGAGCTGGGTGGCCCAGCCATAGGCGAAGTGCGTGGGCGCACCGTCCGGACCCTCCTGCGGCCGGTACGTCTTCGGCATGTCGACGCGACCTTCGAACTCCTGCCCGGCCAGGTCGGCGATGCGCCCACCGTTCAGCGCGGCCTTCAGCTTCTGAGCGGCGTCGATGATACCCACGCCCCCCAGCACGGTCCCGCGCGAGGCCGTGGTCTGGCCACCGTCCAGCTCGTGCGAGGTGTCGACCACCATCCGGACGCGCTGGGGCGGGAGCCCGAGCTCCTCGCACGCCACCTGCTGGAGAACGGTGTGGACGCCCTGTCCCATCTCGGTCCACTGGTGGAACACCGTGACGGTGCCGTCGGCTTCAGCCCGGATGACGGCCCTCCCGAACTCCGGGATGCCGTTGCCGACGCCCGTGTTCTTCACCGCGCAGGCGATCCCCACCGCCTTGCCCGCCGCCCTGCCCTCGTCGTAGACGTCCTTCACGGCCTGGAGGGTCTTCTTCACGCCCACCCCGGGACCGAGTCGCTGGCCGGTTCCGAACCGGTCACCCGCTTCGACGGCGTTCCGCCACCGCATCTCCCATCCGTCGATGCCGACCATCTCCGCCAGGCGGTCCATGCAGCCCTCGATGGCGAAGTTCGCCTGGTTCGACCCGAACCCGCGCATCGCGCCGCAAGGAGGGTTGTTCGTGTACACCGCGCGGCCTTCCACGTCGACGCTGTCGACCTTGTACACGCCGCAGGCGTGGCCCGACGCCCGGTCGAGCACGGCGTTCCCGACGGACGCGTAGGCGCCCGTGTCTCCCACGATGCGGGCCCGGATGGCCAGCAGATGGCCGTCCTCGTCGCAGCCGACCGTGTATTCCATGGTCAGGGGGTGGCGCTTCGAGTGGAACCGCAGGCTCTCCTTGCGCGAGAGCGTGACCTTCACGGGGCGCCCCGTCTTCGAGGCGAGCAGCGTGGCGTGGGCCTGGACGTTCAGGTCCTCCTTGGCCCCGAACGCACCGCCGTTCGACACCTGGGTGACCCGGACCTTCTCCTCGGGCATGTCCATGAACGAGGCGACCTGTTCGCGGTCGTGCCACGCGCCCTGTCCCTGCGAATAGACCCGGAACCCTCCGTCCTCATCGGGCACGGCCAGCGCGGCCTCCGGCTCCAGGAACGCGTGCTCGATGAACTGGGTCTGGAACGTTTCGTGGACCACGTGGGCGGCTGAAGCGAGGCCCGCGTCCACATCGCCCCGCTTGACGGTGGACAGGGACAGCACGTTGCCGTCGTGGGCCCAGGTCGCTTCGGGATGCAGGATGGGGGTCCCCGGCTTCATCGCCTCGGCCGGATCGGTGATGGGGTCGAGGACCTCGTATTCGACGTCAACCATCGCGGCGGCCTCACGGGCTGCCTGGCGCGTTTCGGCGGCCACGGCGGCGAGGACGTCGCCCACGTACCGGGTGTCCTCGCCCTCGGCGACGAACTGCGGCCAGTCGGGGAAGATGTCTCCCTGGTATCGGCCGCCGGGGACGTCCGCGGCGGTGACCACGGCCACCACGCCGGGGTGGGTTTCGGCCCTGCTCGTATCGATCTTCCGGACCTTCGCCCGGGGATGGTCGCTGAACCTGACGGCTCCCTCGAGCATCCCCGGCTCGCTCATGTCGTTGACGTATGGTTTGTCGCCCAGGGCGAGCTCGCGGCCCATGTACCGGGCGGTCCGGGAGCCGACCCTGCCGCTCACGTCCACAAGGGGAAGGCCCTCGCCTCGCTTCCCTTTCGCGGCCATTTGCACCGCGTCGATGATCTTCACGTAGCCAGTGCACCGGCACAGGTTCCCGGCGAGCCCGCGGGCCACCTCCTCCCGGGAAGGATCGGGGTTCTTCAGCAGAAGCGACTCGGCTTTCATCACGATCCCGGGAGAGCAGAACCCGCACTGCGACGCTCCCGAGGCCACGAAGCTGTCGGCCCACAGCTCACGGGCCTCCTGGGGAAGGCCCTCCTGCGTGGTGATGCTCTTGCCGGCGGCCCGGGTGGCCGGCTGCGCGCAGGAGACCACCGCCTTCCCGTCCACCATGACCGTGCACGCGCCGCACGAGCCCTCGGGCGCGCACCCATCCTTGACCGACATGACCCCGCAGCTCTCGCGCAGGAGCTCCAGCATGCTGGCGCCCTCTCGCACCTCCACGGATGTGGGGAGGCCGTTCAGGGTGAAATCCATGACGCTCCTTCGGGGAAGGCTTGGCGATCCGCGGCTATCGTGCGTCGCATTTCAACAAACTGTCAAGCGCCGAAAGACCCGCCGAAAGTATGCTACCCGGCATGGTGAGGGGGGAATTCACCGTCTACCCGTTCATCGAGGGCAACGCCCTTCCTCCGCACGTGCAAGTGGCCATCGATGCCATCAAAGACGCCGGCCTGGAGGTCGAGGTCGGCCCGCTCAGCAACACGATCGCTGGCCCCCTCGACCAAGTGCTGGAGGCCCTGCACCGGGCGGAGTCGGCCGCTCTGTCAGCCGGGGCCCAGCGCATCCTCATCCGGCTCGAGGTCGAAGATGAGTAGCGAACGAGACTTCGCCGAGGCGCTTTCCGAGACCCTCGGGCCGCTTTACCGAGTCTCGCTCCTGGCCGCCAGCGGCGACATCGAAGCCAGCTTCGGCGACCTCGGCTCCGAC
>JBKPGU010000006.1:0-8944 GCA_046729535.1 Actinomycetota bacterium | reverse complement strand
CGTCCACGCGATGCACACGGGGATGCTGGTGGCCGTCGCGTTCCTGGTTTTCGCCGCGATCGTCTCGGCGGTCTTCGTCCGCAGCCACGTCGAGCGGGAGGTCGAACCCGGTGGCGCCGACGCCAGCGGGAACGGCCAGGTCGCGACGGCGGAGGCTTCGAGTGGGCGCTGAGCAACCGCCGGACATCCGGGAACAGATCCTGTCCGCCGCCGAGCGGGTGGTCATCGATCGCGGTCTGGGGGCCGCGACCACCCGGGCCATCGCGGAGACGGCCGGCTGCGCCGAGGGCAGCATCTACCGCTACTTCCCGGATAAGCACGCCCTGTTCATCGAGGTGATCAAACGCAGGTACCCGGAGTTCATGAACGTCCTGGCCTCGCTCCCGGACCGGGTCGGGAAGGGCGACGTGCAGAAGACGTTCGAGGAGCTCGTGGCCGCCGCCCTTCGGTTCTATCGCGGCCTGGTCCCCCTGATCGCCGGCACCATCACCGAACACAAGCTGCTCCAGGAGCAGCGACGGCACTTCGAGGAGACGGAGAGTGGCCCGATGAAAGTCCTCAACGGCGTGGCCGAGTACGTGCGCAGGGAGCAGCGGGTCGGACGGATCTCCAGCCGCGTATCTCCGAGCCACGCCAGCCGCGCTCTCCTTGGCGCCGCGTTCGGGCAGGCGTTCATGGAGGAGGTGCTCGGGCCGGAGATCGCCCTGGGGACCGACGAGGAGTTCGCGAAGGAAGTGGTTCGGGTCCTGATCGAAGGGATGACCCCGCGAAAGGCCAGGGTGCTTTCACGGAGCGAACCCATCAAGGCGAAAGTCGAGGCGACGCCATGAGTGACAACGCGATCGTCGTCGAGGGACTGACCAAGCGGTTCGAAGAGGTGGTGGCCCTCGACGGTGTCGACGTCGAGGTCGCGGAGGGGACGGTATTCGGGCTCCTCGGGCCGAACGGCGCCGGCAAGACCACGATGGTTCGGGTTCTGGCCACTGTGCTTCCGCCCGATGGAGGAAGGGCCGAGGTCCTCGGACACGACGTGGTTCGGGAACCGGCGGCGGTTCGGCGGCGGATCGGACTGGCCGGTCAGAACGCGGCGGTCGATCCGAACCTCACCGGTCGAGAAAACCTCCGGATGGTTGGGCTCCTCGGCCAGCTGCCACGCAACGAGGTCATGCCCCGCGCCGAAGAGCTGCTGCGTCGGTTCGACCTGACCCAGGCCGCCGATCGGCCGGTTCGTACCTACTCCGGCGGCATGCGCCGGAGGCTCGATGTCGCAGCATCACTGGTGCCGCGACCACCGGTCCTGTTCCTGGACGAGCCGACCACCGGCCTGGACATCTCGAGCCGAGGCGAGCTGTGGGACATGATCCGCGAGCTGGTCAACGACGGCACCACCGTCCTCCTGACCACCCAGTACCTCGAGGAAGCCGACCGTCTGGCCCACCGCATCGCGGTGGTGGACAACGGGCGGGTGATCGCGAACGACACGCCGGGGCGGCTGAAGTCCCAACTCGGAAACACCGTCGTCGAGATGGACCTCTCCGGTGACGGCCGCGCCGAGCGCGCTGCCCAGTTGCTCTCTGGAAGCGTGGAGGGGCGGGTCGAGCGAGAGGGCGAGAAGCTGCGGGTCATCTCGGACAAGGGCGCGCACGTGCTGATCGAGGTGCTTCGGGCGCTCGACAGCAACCAGCTGGAGCCCGACACGTTGACCGTGCGGGAGCCAAGCCTGGACGACGTGTTCCTGACCCTCACCGGACACCATGCCGAGAGCGAGGGCGACGGAGCCGAACCCCCGCCTTCTCCAGGCCGCGGCCGGAAGGGAGGTCCCAAATGAGCACCACGTCGGTCACCGCTTCCGTTCAGGAGACCTACGACCGTAGGATCCCGTTCAGCGGGGTCCGCGACACCTTCGCCATCATGCAGCGGAACCTCATCGCCTACCGGCGGGTGCCCCAACTCCTGGTGTTCTCCACGATCCAGCCGATCATCTTCGTGCTGATGTTCACCTACGTCTTCGGCGGCGCCATCAAAGTGCCGGGGGACATCCCCTACGTGGACTTCCTGATGCCCGGCGTGTTCGTACAGACCGTGGTGTTCGGGGCCATCGCCACTGCCATCGGGCTGGCGACTGACATGAAGAGCGGGCTCATGGAGCGCTTCCACGCCCTTCCCATGGCCCGGTCGGCCGTCCTCACGGGACGGACGTTCGCCGACCTGACCCGGAACGTGTTCGTCGTGATCCTGATGATGGTGGTGGGATGGCTGGTGGGCTGGAGGATCCACACGAACGTCCTGGGCCTGATCGGTGGGGCCTTGCTGGTCATGTTCTTCGGCTACGCCATGTCGTGGGTCTTCGCCACCGTGGGCCTGGCCGTGGGGGACCCGGAGGCGGCCCAAGCGGCCGCCTTCCCCGTGCTGGCACCCCTGGTCTTCGCGTCATCGGCGTTTGTCCCCGTCGGCTCGATGCCCGAGTGGCTCCAGGTGTTCGCGAAGCACCAGCCGGTCTCGGTCACGGCGTCGGCGGTGCGCGCGCTGACCATCGGTGGGCCCACGGCCACGTACGTCTGGCGGTCGATCGCGTGGTGCGTCGGCATCCTGGTGGTGTTCGCCCCGATCGCCGTCCGCTACTACCGCCGGGCGGTCTGATCCCGCGAGCCGGGTGCGGTCGACCGAACCCCAGCCCCATATCTGGACGGTCGGGCACGGGGCTCGGCCCGCGGCCGAGCTGATCGATGATCTGAAGACGGCCGCCATCGAGCGGCTGGTCGATGTCCGGACCACCCCGGGCTCCAGAAAGCACCCGCAGTTCGGGCAAGCTGCCCTGGCGCAGGCCTTGGAGAGCAACGGCATCGCCTATTTCTGGCGGCAGGACCTGGGCGGTTGGCGCAAGCCGATGCCTGGCTCCCGGCACGTCGCCCTCGAGTCATCGGCGTTCCGCGGCTACGCCGACCACATGGATTCCGAGGAGTTCGAAGGCGCGCTTCGGTGGCTCATCGAGACGTCGGCGGCCAGCCACACCGCGTTCATGTGCGCGGAGACGCTGTGGTGGCGGTGCCATCGCCGGATGATCGCCGACGCTGTCATGGCGAGGAGCATCGAGGTCGTGCACCTGATGCCCGGCGGAAAGGCCCAGCCCCACAAGCTCCACCCCGCCGCTCGCCTGGACGGATCACGCGTGGTCTACGACGTCACCGCGAAGCTCTTCTGACGCGCTCGGCCACCTCGGCCACCGCGTCGAGGGGGTCCAGCGCTTCGCCGAGAAGGGCGTAGAGCTCCTCGTAGCCCTGGGGGGAGGCCTCCAGCCGGAGCGCCTCCGCACGGAGCAGCGATCGGTCGACGGCTTCGGCAATGACTCGCCGTTCGACCTCCTCCGCCTCAGGCCACCCCTCGAGAGATCCTCGGGCCGCCCGCAGATACCCTTCGAAGGCGGCCAAGGCCTCGGCGATCGGGGCGCCCGGTCCCCGACCACGCGGCACCGCCGTCAGCAACGCCTCCTTCGCCTGATCGACGCGGTCGGCCACGAGCTGGAGCCGCTCGACCGACTCCGGTGAGCGTTTCGCCGCCGGCCGCCGCTTCTTCGGGACCCGGAACACGTGCTCGATTCTAGGGAGGCCGACCCTGCCGTCCGACGCTCCACCGGCCCGGAGCCTGCCTTCGGGCTTCCCGTACAATCGAGCAAGCTGTGACCGATCGCGTGACCATCCGTATCCCGGCGAACAGCGCGCACGTCGGCCTGATCAGGGCTACGGGAAGCGCTCTGGCCGCACTGCTCGACTTCACTTACGACCGCATCACCGACCTGCACATCGCCATCGACGAGGTCTGCTCCAGGATCATGGCGACCTCTTCCCCCCCTCCCTCCTACCTGGAGGTGACGTTCGTCATCAACGGCGGGCAGATGGAGGTCATCGCCAAGGGCGACCAGCCGGTCAAGGACGGCTCGGAGTTCCTGACCAGCTGGTCCCGGGCAATCCTCGAGTCCGTCACCCAGGGGTTCGACATCTCACAGGCGGACGGCCTCTCGCTCATCTCCTTCCAGGTGGCGGGGGGGTGAAAGTGGGATGAACGTTCACGAGCGGCACCCTCAACTCCCGAAGGACGAGGTCAAGCAGCTCTTTCGGGAGCTGCGAGAGAACGAGGACCAAGACATCCGCAACAAGCTCATCGAATCCCACTTGGGGCTGGTCGAGTACCTGGCCCGCCGCTTCTCCGGCCGGGGCGAGCCACTCGACGACCTGGTCCAGGTGGCCACGATCGGGCTGGTCAAGGCCGTTGACCGGTTCGACCCCGACCGCAACGTGGAGTTCTCCACGTACGCCACACCCACCATCGTCGGCGAGCTCAAGCGCCACTTCCGGGACAAGGGATGGGCCGTCCGCGTCCCGCGCAGGCTCCAGGAGCTGAACCTCCGCCTGGGGCCGGTGATCAGCAAGCTGTCCCAAGAGTTGCAGCACTCGCCCACCGTGGCCGAGATCGCGAAGGAGGCCGAGGCCACCGAGGACGAGGTGTTGGAGGCGCTCGACTCCGCCCACGCGTACAGCCTCATCTCCCTGGACGCCGGCGCCTCCGACGAGGGCCTCTCCTACCACGAGCAGATCGGTGACGTGGACGAGGCGCTGGAGGCCCTGGAGGACCGGGTCAGCGTCGCTCCGCTCCTCCGCCAGCTTCCACCGCGCGAGCGCCGGATGCTCCACCTCAGGTTCTTCAAGGGCCTGACCCAGAGCGAGATCGCCGATGAGCTCGGCATCTCCCAGATGCACGTGTCGCGGCTCCTCGCGAAGACGCTCGCCACGCTGCGGTCCGGTCTCGAGGACGACGGGACGGGCTGAACTTCTGCGCCCGGCCTTGCGCCGCCCGCGGCGCCCCGCCAAGCTTGAGAGCCGATGCGCCGCCTCCTCCTGATCTCGAACGCCAACGCCCACACCGTGACGCCCTACCGGCTGGAAGTCATCGCCGCCGCTCTCAGCGCCCAGTTCAGCCTGGAGCTGGTCGAGACGAAGAGCCGGGGTCACGCCACCGAGATGGCCCGACAGGCGGTGGACGACGGGATGGACCTGGTGGTGGCCCTGGGCGGCGACGGCACCGTGAACGAGGTGGCGAACGGGCTGGTGGGCTCCAACGTTCCCATCGCCGTTCTCCCGGGAGGGATGGCCAACGTCTTCGCCCGATCGCTCGGGGTCCCTGCTGACCCCATCGAGGCGACCGGGCTGCTCCTGGAACGAGTGGACTCCCTCGGTCGGCGCGTCCCGCTTGGGCGGATCGACGGTCGGTACTTCGTGGCGAACTGCGGGGTCGGCCTGGATGCCGCCATCGTGCGAGCCGTGGAACAGCGTCATCGCGCCAAGCGGCGCATGGGAGATCTGTTCTTCATCTGGACCGGCCTCCGTGTGTTCTTCTTCGGCTACGGACGCCGAAAGCCGCACCTGGAGATGTCGTGGGGGCCGGACCTCCAGGAGCATGGCGATCACCTCTTCCTGACCATCTTCCAGAACGTCAACCCGTACACGTATCTGGGCGATCGGCCCATGCGGGTCTGCCCGGAAGCCGACATGGACGGCGGCCTGGACGGTTTCGCTGTCAGCACGATGCGCGTCCGGACCATCCTCCCCACGGCGCTCCGGGCGTTCGGGGCCCACCCCAAGATGCGCGGACGTCGTCTGCTCTACGTCAAGGACCAGCCCAAGTTCCTGGTCAAGTGCGGCCGGCCCATGCCGCTGCAGATGGACGGAGAATTCATCGGGGAGCGCGAGGAGATCCTGATCGAATCCATCCCGAACGCGCTCGCGGTTCTGGCCTGAAGGGCCAGCTCGTATCCGTACCTCGCGCGCCTGGACGGTGACCCGGCGGGCCTCACGGCCTGAACCGGTCCCGGATGGGGATCGCGATCTGGGGATCGTTCGTGGCCACCGCGTCGACCCCCATCTCGAAGAGGTGCTCGATGGCCTCCGGATCGTCCACGGTCCACGTACCGACCCGAACCCCGGCAGCGTGAGCGGCGTCCACGAAGTCCCTCCCCGCAGCGAACAAACCCGGCGCCTGTGGCAAGACGTATCGATGTCCCCGGTCCTTCACGTAGACGAGGGCGGCGGCGGGCTCGATCAGGGCCGTCGTCAGGAACCCCGTAAGGATGCCACCATCCATCGCCAGCACCCGCTCGATGGACAGCCAGTTGAAGGAGCACACGAGGAGAGGACCGTCGAACCCATGTTCACCGACGAGACGGACCACGGCCTCGGCCGCCGCCTCCTTCGGTGAGTCGAACGCCGGTTCCCCGGGGAGGTTCTTCACCTCGATGTTCACGCCGGCCCGTCCGGACAGGAGGTCGAGCGCTTCAGCGAGGGTCGGGACCTCAGCCCTGGGTTCGCGGCCGTTGGCCGCGTCCAGTGCCTTGACCTCGGCGAGCGTCAGGTGGTGGAGGAAACCGGTCCCGTCCGTCGTGTTCGACACATCAAGGTCGTGCATGATGACCGGCACGCCGTCGGCGGTCATCCGAACATCCAACTCGACAGCGTCCGCCCCCGCATCGATGGCTCCTTGGAACGACTCGAGGGTGTTCTCCGGGTAGATCGCGGAGGCTCCACGGTGGGCCACCACGGACGGCCAATTTTGTCGTTCTATATCCACGGCAACCATTGTCCCTCTGGAAACGGCGTCGGTATACTTCGCACTCCTCTGGCTCGCTCAGGTGTCGGCGCCTGCCTTGCCGCGAGCCTGGGCAGCAACTGATGAGTCCGGTGCCCGAGTTCTGCGTGGCGGGGGGAGCGGATGATGGACTGGGTACACCACGCGCGTTGCAAGGACGAGGATCCGGAACTTTTCTTTCCCATCGGCACCACCGGGCCGGCCGCCAGTCAGATCGCCGCGGCGAAAGCGGTCTGCCTTCGTTGCGACGTTCGTGGCGAGTGCCTGGAGTGGGCCCTGACCACGGGACAGGACGCAGGCGTGTGGGGCGGGCTCTCGGAGGAGGAACGCCGGGCGCTCCGCCGGGCCCGCCGGCGCGGCGAGGCCACCCAGCTGGTCGGCGTGGTGGCGTTCGGCACCGGAGCCTGACGCCCGCGCAGGGCTCGGCCGGCCTCAGACCCGGCTAGACGGACAGAGGTCGTTCACCGGGCATATCTCGCACTTCGGGATGGGAGCCTTGCACACCCGACGTCCGTGTTCGATGAGGACGTAGGTGAACGAGAACCAGTCCTTCCGAGGAATGAGCTTCTTCAGGTCCTCCTCGATCTTGTTCGGGTTGGTGGTCTTGGTGAACCCGAGCCGTTGGCTGACCCTTCGGACGTGCGTGTCCACGGCGATGCCGGCGTCGGGATCCTTCGCATGACGAGCGGGATAGGAGTTGCCCTGCACGATGTTGGCCGTCTTGCGGGCCACGCCGGGTAGCCGCACCAGGTCGGCCATCGTCTCGGGAACATTTCCCCCGAACTCCTCGACGATCATCTTGGCCGCCCCCCGGATGGCCTTCGACTTCTGGTTGAAGAACCCCGTTGGGTGGATGTCGGCCGCGAGCTCCGAGGCCGGCACCCTCAGGTAGTCCTCCGGCTTCCGGTACTTGGCGAACAGGGACTCGGTCACCTGGTTGACCCGCTCGTCGGTGCACTGGGCCGACAGGATGGTGGCCACCAGCATCTCGAGCGAGTTTGAGAAGTTCAAGGCTACTTTCGCGTCGGGGTAGGCCTCCTTCAGCTGCCGGACGATGACCGGCGCCCGCAACTCGACGGGGCTGTGCCTGTCGAGGCCCTTGCCCCTGGCTCGGGGCGATCGGTGCGGCGCCATCACGCTCCCCTGAACCGCGGCTTCCGTCGCTCCCGCTGGGCCCGGATGCCCTCCTGGAGGTCCTCGGAGCTCAGCGCTTCCGCGGCCATCATGTCGAAGTCCGCGACCCGATGCGTCTCGGTCGCCCGGTCGAGCGCGAGTCCACGCAGCACCACCGCGATGGCCCGCTTCGAACCGCGAACCGATAGGGGCGCCGCCTCCGCGATGCCTCGAGCCAGTTGGTCGGTTCGGCGCTCGAGATCGGCGGCGGGAACCGCCTCGTTCACCAGCCCCCAGGCCGCCGCTTCGGTACCGGACAGCTGGCGACCGGTGAACAGGATCTCACCCGCCCGCTTGCGGCCGACCGCGAGGACCAGGCGCTCGATGCTCTCGAAGTTCACCAGGATGCCGAGGCGCGCGGACGGGATTCCGAACCGGGCGTCTTCGGCGGCCACCGCCAGATCGCACCCCACTGCGATCTGACAGCCCGCCCCAAGCGCCGCGCCCTGGATGCGGGCGATCACCGGGACCGGAAGGTCGGCGACGGCGTTCATGGCGAGCTCGAAGGAACGGGCGAATTCGAAGTCCGGTGGGGTTGGGGACGTCAGCTCGGAGAGGTCGGCGCCGGCGCAGAAATCCGGCCCGTCGCCGGCCAGGACCACCGCTCGCAGCTCGGGCTCGGCCGCCAGGTCGCCCAGGGACGCCACCAGCTGGTCGAGCATCGCGCGGGAGACCGCGTTGCGCCGGTCGGGCCGGGACAGGAAGAGGGTCGCGATCGCTTTGGCTCGCTCGACCCGGATCAGCGGCGGCGACGAGGCCACTTACTCGACGACGGCGATGACGTCGCCCTCCTGGACGACGCCGCCTTCGGCTACCCGGACGTCGCGGACGGTGCCCGAGAACGGCGACTCCACGGGGATCTCCATCTTCATCGACTCCAGGATGACCAGGGCGTCACCTTCGGCAACGGCATCGCCCGGCGCCACCAGGACGCGCCACACGTTGGCCACCATCTCGGCCAGGACATCCGGCATCCGGTCAGGCTCCGAGGACCGCCGAGCGGTCAGGCCTGGCTGGGAGCGACAGGAGGCCCCGTGCGGCAGCGGGGTCGGCCACCTCGCGTCCCTGCAGCCGAACGATCGAGGCGGCGGCCTCCACCAGGTCACCGTTCGACGAGGCCATCTCCCCCGATGGC
>JBKPGU010000005.1:0-8573 GCA_046729535.1 Actinomycetota bacterium | reverse complement strand
AGGACCGGTACTTGATGACCGAGCCGGAGCTGCTGGACCGGCTGGCGTTCGCCCTGGGGGGACGGACGGCCGAGGAGATCGTGTTCGGCGAGATCTCAACCGGCGCGCAGAACGACCTCCAGCAGGCCACGGAGATCGCCCGGGCCATGATCGTGGAGTACGGGATGAGCCCCAAACTCGGGCCGGTGTCCTTCGGACAGGACGGGTACCGGATGCGCGATGGCCGATCGCTGTTTGGCGGCGATCGTCCCGAGGTCTCCGAGGAGACGGCGCGGGTGATCGACGAGGAGGTCGCTCGCCTCATCAATGAGGCACACGATCGGGCCAAGGCCATCCTCGAGAGAGAGCGCGACATGCTGAGGAAGCTGTCCGACGTGTTGATCGAGCGCGAGGTCATCGAAGGCGCGGAGCTCACCAAGTTCGTGAACGGGGAGGAACCCATCCCGACCAAGGAGGAGCTCGACCGCGAGGGCGTCGAGAAGCGCAACGGGCAGGACCGCGACAGAGCGACCGCCTCCGGCCCCGACATCATCGAGAGCGCGCCGCAGTACGGGCCTCGGGAGGACCAGACCCAGGAGATCCCGGCCCGCCCCGACTGACGCTTCTCGCTTCGGGAGATCGGCCTCCGTTGACGCGGGCCTTCGATCTCGGGACCCCTCGCCAACGGCGGTCGTGGCTCGGTCAGCTCTTCTGGCTCTGCACACACAGGGGGATGGCCTCCTTTCGTCCGAGTGGGTCCATCCGCAGCTTCGTTCCCCGACTTGGACACGGAGACTCGAACGAGCTGCTCCCGTTGCCCACCCTGTCAGGCGTTCCGATGCTTGAGCAGGAGGTCGGTTCGGCCGCGCCATCTATCCAGGAATCGGTAGAAGTTGCGCTTGGAGAGACGCTGTCGTTCTGGGTCCGGGGTATTCGTCCAGACGCGGTGTTCGTGGCGGGTCACGGGGACGTCCGTGACCGATGCCCGGAGGCCCTTGGACCTGACTTGGAAGGAGAGCTCGAGGTCCGCATGCCGGTAGAACCTGAACTTCTCGTCGAACCGGAGGCCTGCCTCGACCAGCTCACGGCGGAACGCCATCACGTCCGCCTCGACCGCATCGACGTCCGGCCCCGCATCGTCTCGGAACTCGTGGAGGTCGTCCGACACGATCCCGAACGGTCCGGCGATGCCGACGGTCGGGTCCTCGAGCACCTCCACGAGCGGCCCGACCGCGTCGCCGGTGACCTCCGTCGAGCCGTCGACAAGGATGACGACCCGGCCGGCCGATCGGCGGAGTCCCGCGTTGCGCGCTGCCGCCCATCCCGCTTCGGCCGCCAAACGCAACACGTCGGTCCCCGTGGGCCACTCCACCTCGGCCATCGTGAGATCCACCACGACGTGCTCGATCGAATGGGCTGAGGAGAACCTCCGGAATGACCCGATACCGCGAAGGACGTCCCCGGGCCACCCCTGGACGATCCACTGGACACTGGCGTCGAACCGAGGCGGCTCGGTGAGCGCGCTCTCGACTTCGTCGGACCGCTGATAGACGCGCGGACCGGGCGGCACCCGGTCGTCCGCCGGCCTTGGGGCGAGAACCGGGCCGCTCACGGTGTCGGTGACGTCGTAGCCGGCGTCCCGGATCCGGGTACGAAGGGCGTCCGCGGCGGCGAAGTCCTTCGCCTGGCGAGCCTTCGTTCGTTGGGCGACGAGCGAGCGAACCTCCTCGGGAATCTCGTTCACCCGCTGGCCCCCACCTGGTCGAGGAAGGCCAGGACGGCCGAGTCGGATGCGTCGGGCTGCTCGGAGTGATACACGTGACCAGCGCCCTCGAGCAGGACCAGCTGAGCGTGGGGGATGGCCGCGGCCAGCCGGCGGGCGTTCTGCACAGAGACCAGGCGGTCCTCGGTCCCGTGCAGGACCAACACGGGACGGACGAGGTCCGCCAGTCGGTCCCAGGCGTCCCAGGCCTGTATGGCTTCCCACTGACGGCGGCCCGCGTGGGAAGGCTGCGGGTTCTGGCTCCCCACCACGATGTCCTCCGCGACATGATCGGGGAATGTCTGGGCGAAGTCGGGCGAGTACAGAGCCAGGTACGGCTTGTCCTTCGGAACGTGCGCGTCCGGGCCGGAACGAGAGGCCCGAAGCGCGCCGGCGTGGGTAGCGGCCAGCACCAGGGATCGGACTCGCTCTGGGTGGGAGAGCGCAAGTTCGATGCCGATCATGCCCCCGAAGGACTGGCCGTACAGGTGCGCGGAATCCAGCCCAAGGTGCTCGAGCAGAGCCACCGTGTCCTCGACGAAGGTGGCCATCGTCATCGGTTCGTCCGGCTTGTCCGAACGGCCGTTGCCCCGGAGGTCATACGCGATGACCCGGTACCGACCGGCCAGATGCGGGATGTTACGCCGCCAGCCCGGGATATCCCCGCCCATGCCTTCCAGGAGCATGAGGGGAGCACCCGACGCCGGTCCGTGGAGCTCGTGAAACAGGCGACATCCATCGGATCGCTCGAGGAACGGCATCAGGGATGCGACACGATCGGGCGGGGCATCAGGCAGGGGCGAACGTGTCGATGATCGCCTGGTGATTCTCGGCCAGCCGGTCCTGGGCCCCCACCCACGCCCCGCCGAGGATCACTCGGTCGACCAGTCCGTCGAAGGCCGCGATCCCCTCTCGGCATTCGTCAGGATCCCCGGCGACCGCGAACGCGTCCACCATCGGCGAAGCCACCGAGGCCAGCTCGGCGAAATCGCCCCGAGCGTGGGCCTCTCGCAACGGCTCGACCAGGGTCTCGAAGCCGTGGAGGGCCAGCACGGGCCGGTAGGTTCGGGTCGTGGCGTAGAACCCGATCTGCAGGGCCGCTTCCTGCCGGGCCGCCGTTCGATCCTTCGATACCTGGAGGATCACACCGGTGGAGATGCTCACCTCCGCGGGGTCGCGTCCCATCTCCTTCGCGCCCTTCTCCACCGACGGCCGCAGGATCTCACGCACGTACGCGGGGCTGGTCATGGGATGCCCCAGCACCCCGTCGGCACACCTGCCGGCCGTCTCGGCCATTATCCGGTTCACCGATGCCAGGTAGATGGGCACGCCCCCGGGCGCGGAGCTCGCGCCGGGGAACGGAGGCATGGTGATCGAGTAGAAGCGCCCGCGGTGGTCGATCGGCCGGCCGGCGAAGGCGCCCAGGACGGCCCGGATGGCCTCGACCGCCTCCGCGATCTTCGGCGCGGGGTGCTCGAACGCCACCCCGAACCGCTGCTCGTTGACCCGCTTGACCTGGGTCCCGAGGCCCAGGATGAACCTGCCGCCGGAAAGCTCCGCCAGGTCACGAGCGGTCATCGCGGTGATCGTCGGACTCCGAGGGAACGCCAGGGCGATGTCGGTCCCCACCTGGACCCGAACGGTCGCCGAGCTTGCCACGGCGGCCTGGACGAACGCCGATCTGGCCGTCTCGGCGACCCACACGCTCTCGAACCCGGCGTCCTCGACCTGTCGAGCGAGCCTGCGCTGCGCCGGAAGCTCGCCCCCGATGACAACGCCGAGGTCCATGACGGCGAAGGCTACACCGCGGGGGCGAGAGGGATCAGTGGGCGCTCTGGAGGATCAGTCCGTGAGGTGCCGAGCGGAGGTCCGCAGGCGCTGGGCCATGATCTTCAGCATCTTCGAGGCGATGTTCGGATTCTGTTCGACCAGCCGCTTGAACACCCACTGGGTGAGGGCCAGGAGCCGCATCTCAGTGGCCGCGATGACCGTGGCCGTCCGCGGCCCTCCTTCCAGGAGCGAGATCTCGCCGAAGAAGTCGCCCCGGGACATGTCGCGGACGTGATGGCCACCCACCTTCACCTCCGCCACACCGTCCAGGATGAGGAAGAACCCAACGCCGGTGTCGCCCTCGCGAGCGAGGGTCGCTCCCTGTCGGTGGTCGACCTCCTTCGTCGCGTTCGCGATGGCCGTCAGTTCCTTCTTCGTGAGGCCCGAGAAGATGGGAACCTCCGCCAGCATCGTGATCGCTTCGTTCGTGGCCACCTGGTCCTCCGATCGTCGCCGCATCCGGCCGGGGGATTCTATCCGAGCGCGCACACGCTCCGGCAACGACCTGACTCGACTGGCCGAGCTCCGTCCAGGTTAGGGTCTAGCCGTGCCCGGGAAGAGGAAAGTCCGAACCGGACTGGGTGCCGTCCGGGAGAACGATCGACGAGATGAGGGCGAAGGGTCGAGTCTCGAAGCGCCGCGCCGGATGAGGGACCCGCTCGGGAAGCTCCCGGACCGGGCACGACGATTCCTGGTCGAGAGACCACCTCCATCCTGGATCGATCCGATGCTGGCGATCCTTACCGAGCGGCGGTTCTCCGACCCGGGGTGGATCTTCGAGCCCAAGTTCGACGGCGTCCGTTGCCTGAGCTTCTGGCAGGACGGCGGTGTTCGGCTGATGTCGCGCAATCGCCTGTCGGCGAACGATCGATACCCCGAGATCGCCGAAGCCCTGGCCGCACAGGATGCGGCCGACTTCATCATCGACGGCGAGGTCGTTGCGTTCGAAGGCAACCGAACCAGCTTCGCCCGCCTCCAGCGCCGGATGCAGGTTCGGGATCCGAACAACGCCCGGCGGAGCGGCGTGCCCGTCTACTACTACGTGTTCGACGTGCTGTACGCCGGCGGCTTCGATGTGACCGGCCTCCCGCTGCGGGATCGCAAGGCACTGCTTCGAGGTCTGTTCTCATTCAAGGATCCCCTCCGATTCACCGCTCATCGCAACGCCGATGGGGTCAGGTACTGGGAGCAGGCGTGCCGGAGGGGGCTCGAGGGCGTCATCGCCAAGCGAGCGGACAGCCCGTACGTCCTCGGACGGTCCGGCCACTGGCTGAAGTTCAAGTGCGTGAACGAGCAGGAGTTCGTGATCGGCGGGTTCACGGACCCGAAAGGCTCGCGGCACGACTTCGGGGCGCTGCTCATCGGCTATCACCGCGACGGAGACCTCGTGTTCGCCGGCAAGGTCGGCACGGGGTTCGACGACGAGACGCTCCGCACCCTGGGCCGAAGGCTCCGCGCCTTGGAGCAGGAACGGCCTCCCTTTACCGTGGGCCGGCTCCCGCACAAGGGCGTCCACTGGGTCCGGCCCGAGCTGGTCAGGCAGATCGGCTTCACGGAGTGGACCAGGGACGGGCAGCTTCGGCATCCCAGGTTCCTGGGACAGAGAGACGACAAGGCGGCCCGAGAGGTCGAGCGCGAGATGCCGACGTGACCCTCAAGTCGGGCCGTGGGCGTCAGCAGGTGAGATGGAGGGCCACGGCGGTCTCTCCCGGGTCGAGCTCCGCGTAGCGCTTGACGGCCCGGTCGGTGGGAAGGACCTCGACCTCGATGCCTCGGGCCTGCAGGTCCCCGAGCGCTTGGGGGTCGGGCTGCATCCTTCCGTCCGCGCCCGTCCCCACGATCAACCGGCCGGGAAGCTCTTCCACCACCTCCTTCAGGTCGTCCATCACCAGTCTGTGTCCGTCGAGCCGCCACCAGTTCCGCACCACACGATCAGGGAGGACGATGACGTCCTTGGACTCCTCGGTTCCGTCGACGCGCAGATGACCGAACCGGTAGTCCTCCAACGTGGCCACGTGAGAAGGATGCCCTCAGGCGACTCGGTCCAAGCCGGATCGCGCCCTGTTCACTTCTTCTTCGGTGGCAGTTGGGCGGCCCATCGGAACGAGCGCTGGGCCCACTCCTCGGCATCCTTGCGCCGTTTCCGCCACGCCTGCGGCAAAGCCACGTATTCCTTCATCGGCCGCCCCGGCATGGGCTCGAACGGCTCGGAACCCGGTTGCTTCAGGAGGGTGGCTCGATCGTCATCGGCGAGGCGCACGGCCACCTGCGACCCGAACAGCGCCAGGAACATGTTGCCGTTCACGAACGCTGCCCGGTTGCCGAACATGGGCCGGCTCTGCACACGCGGGTCATCCGGCACCAGCGATTCGAAGAACGCCTTCGATTCCTCGTCGGGCTTCGGGAACGACATGCCCATGCCCCGCCAGTATGAACCACGCCGGGAGCTGGTCAGGCCCGGGCTTCGAGCGGCTCGCCTCCGTACGACTCGCGGAGCCGCTCGCACAACACCTCCATCACCGCCAGGCTGGCCTCGGGCCGTTCCCGAAGGATGCGTTCGAACCGTCGTCTGTCGATGGCCAGCGTTCGTACCGGGCCGTGGGCCACAAGGGTGGCCATCCTGGGAGCGCGGCTGACAACGGCCATCTCCCCGATGCACTCGCCGGCCAACCGCCTGGCGACCTCGGTGGGGGAACCACCAACGCGGCCGACCAGCACCCCGATCTCGCCGGAGACGACGACGTACATCTCTTCTCCGGGTTCTCCCTGCGCCGCGATGATCTCGCCGTCCGGATACGCATGTTCGGAAGCGATCTCGGCGACGTGCTTGAGGTCGGCAGGCGACAGCTCGACGAACAACGGCACACTGCGCAGGAACATGATGCGCTCCATCAGGGAGAGGCTGGGCAACGTCTCCATGGCTCGCTCATCTCCAAGGGCCCAGGCGGCCGCGTCGCGAACCAGACTATCCGGATCGGATGCCGCGAGGCGTTCGACCTCGGAGCGCAACCGAGGACTGGCCGCCGCCACCGACGCCACGCACGCCCGGAGCCAGGGGTCGGCATCGCCCATGAGCTCCGCCCAGACCGCCTCCGGAGCTTCGGATCGGTGACCGTGGCCCTCCCAGGCGGAGAGCAGGGGCCGCACCAGCTCGCCCTCTCCGACGGCATCGAGCGTCTCCACGGCGTTCGCCCGCTGCGCCGGGTCGCGGCTCTGGAGGTTCTCGATGGCCAGCCGAACCCCGACCGGATCCCACAACCCGCACGCCACGTGCAGCGCGTTCAGCGTGTGCCGAAGCGAGCGATCACGGAGGGAATGCGAGAGCAGTTCGTGCCGTGGATCAGCCCGCGCCGGCAGTCCCGCCAGCATGGTCTGGTACCGGACGGCGGCGACCAGCTCGCGCCGGACGTACACCCGGAGCACCGAAGGATCCGCCTCCGGGAGACGGGAAAGGGCCCGCATGGCCAGGTGCTCGAGCTCTTCATGCGCCGCGGCCTCCATGAGCGGCCCGACGGCCCGCCCTCCCATCCCGACCAGCGCGTCGACCGCTTCGGCCCGCACGCTGGGGTCCGAATCGTCAAGGAGCGCCACGAGGGCCCTTGCAGCATCGTCTGAGCTGCGACCGGCCAGCGCGGTGGCCGCGGCACGCCGAACCTCCGGAACCTGGTCGCCCAATGCGGAGGACACCGTCGCCGCTCCAAACTCCGACCCGCCCAGCACGGCCACGCCGGCGGCCCTCCACGCGGCCTCCGGCGAAGTGGCCATGTCTGCCAGGGTCCGTTCGGCCTCCCCGCCGGCGTCCGAACCCAACAGGTCCGCGGCCACCCGGGCCCGGACCCCTGGATCGGGATCGGCCAGAAGTGGACGGAGATCATCGGATCGCCCATGGCCATCCTCGATGGCGAGGGCCTCAACCGCCGCCAAGCGCACCGACGCGTCGGCGTCCGCGAGGAGGGGTGTCAGCCGCGCGCGCCCCTCGCCGTCGGCCGCAGCGTCTGGCCCAAAGCGCGCGATCCCACGGAGGGCAGCGGCACGGACCACCGGGTCCTCGTCGGCCAGCGCATCGAAGAACACGGGTATCGCGTCTCGGTCCGCGATCTCGGCGAGGACCTCCAGTGAGACACGGCGTACGGCGGGGTCCGGATCGTACGCGGCCTGGGCCGCCACCGCGAGGGCGGCCGCGTCCCGCCGAACACCGCCGAACGGCTCTTCCTCCACCAGGAACACGTCCGGATTGCCCCCACGCAGGGCCTCCACCACCGCGCGGGCGTACGCGCCTCGGAGGCGGAGCGCCGTGACCACCGCCAGCGCGGCCAGTCCTAGCCCGATGAACGCCACCGCCCGAGGGGAAAGGACCTGGTCCGCCAGGATCAGGATGACCCCAGCCAGCACCACCCCGGCCTGAAGGGCGACGCCGTCCACGAACGTCCGCGTCCCGTCCCGGCGCTCGGGAGGGACCACGTTGTATAAGGCCTGCCACGATCCGGACCACACGCCGTTGACCGTGACCATCTGCACGAACCGGAACGCCAGGAGCACCGCGAACGCCAGCGAAAGGCTCAACACGGCGAACCCTGCGAGGTAGACCACCGGCAAGGCGAGCACGGCGGTGGCCACTCCGAGCCACGCGTACAACCGGTTGGCCACGAACAGCGACACGACCAGAGCGGTCCCGCTCGTGGCGCCCATGAACACTCCGAGGAAGCCGGCCAGGCGATCGGCGTCTGGGAACCGGGCGGTTGCGGCCCTGGCGAACAGGAACGTCAGCGAGAAATGCAGCACCGCGAACAGCGCGAGCGAGACGGCCATCCACGACAACAGCGGCGTGTCCCGGACCGTGCGCAGGCCCTGAGCCAGGCGCTCACCCACCGACTGAGAGGATCGAGTCCGTGCCCGTGAGGGCCCAACGAGCGCCCCGCCCACCCGCAACCCCGATCTGGCCAGGCCGAAGGCGAGGACGACGGTCCCCGCCCACAGGAACAGGAGGTTCTCGGCCCCCAAC
>JBKPGU010000004.1:0-3340 GCA_046729535.1 Actinomycetota bacterium | reverse complement strand
GGTCGGCCCCGACGCGCTCGCCGCGCTGTTCCCCATGGCGCTGATCCAGCAGGAGGTCGCCACCGACCCCTGGATCGACATCCCCGGCCCGATCCTGGACACCTACCGGATCTGGCGGCCCACCCCGCTGGTGCGCGCGCTGGACCTGGAGCGCGCGCTCGACACCCCCGCGCGCATCTACTACAAGTACGAGGGCGGCTCGCCCGCCGGCTCGCACAAGCCCAACACCGCGGTGGCTCAGGCGTACTACAACGCCGCGGCCGGCATCCGCCGGCTCACGACCGAGACCGGTGCCGGTCAGTGGGGCTCCGCGCTCTCCATGGCGTGCGCCTTCTTCGACCTCGAATGCCTCGTCTACATGGTGAAGGCGTCATATCAGCAGAAGCCCTACCGGCGCGTCTTCATGGAGACGATGGGAGCCAAGGTCATCCCCTCGCCCAGTGACACCACGCAGGTGGGTCAGAAGATCCTGGCCGACAGCCCCGACTCGACCGGGTCCCTCGGGATCGCCATCAGCGAGGCCGTGGAGGTCGCCGCCCACAACGCCGACACGAACTACTCGCTGGGCAGCGTCCTGAACCACGTCTTGCTCCACCAGACCGTCGTCGGCCAGGAAGCCGAGAAGCAGATGGAGCTGGCCGGCGAATACCCGGACGTGGTCATCGGGTGCGTGGGGGGCGGTTCGAACTACGCCGGCCTCTCCTATCCGTTCATGCAGGACCGTCTGGCCGGAAAGAAGGAGACCCGGTTCATCGCCACCGAGCCGGCAGCCTGTCCCACGCTGACCAAGGGTCGGTTCGCCTACGACTTCGGTGACACGGGCGAGATCATCCCGCTGGTCCCGATGTACACGCTGGGCCACACGTTCGTCCCCGCGCCGGTCCACGCCGGCGGGTTGCGCTACCACGGGGACTCCCCGTCGCTTTCGCTCCTGGTCAGGGGCGGACACATGGAGGCCCGGGCTTACACCCAGAATCAGGTGTTCGAGGCGGGGGTGCAGTTCGCCCGGACGCAGGGCATCATCCCGGGCCCCGAGCCGACCCACGCCATACGGGCCGCCATCGATGAGGCGCTCGACGCGAAGGACAAGGCTGTGGAGCGGGTGATCCTGTTCAACCTCTCGGGGCACGGCCACTTCGACATGCAGGCGTACGACGACTACCTGGCCGGGAAGCTCCCCGAGGTCGAGTTCACCGACGAGGCGCTGGAGGCCGGGCTGGCCCACATCCCGCCCGTGCCGGTGCCCGGCTAGGAGGATGCCCGAAGGCGACTACGGGCCGTCGACCTACGGCGACCGGATCGCAGAGGTCTTCGATCGCTGGTACGTCCCCGAGGACACTCGGGAGGCGGTCCGGTTCCTCGCCGGCCTGGCCGGTCCCGGCCCGGTGCTCGAGCTCGGGATCGGGACCGGCCGGATCGCAATCCCCTTGGCGCGCCGAGGCATCGAGATCCGAGGGATCGACGCATCGGAGGCGATGGTCGCGAAGCTGCGAGGGAAGCGGGGCGGCCGCGAGGTCCGGGTGACCATGGGCGACTTCGCCGAGGTGGCCTCGCCGGGCCGATACTCGTTGATCTTCATCGTGTTCAACACGATCTTCGCGCTGTTGACCCAGGACGACCAGGTGCGGTGCTTCGCGAACGTGGCCCGCCGGCTCACGGCCAAAGGCGTGTTCGTCGTCCAGGCCTTCGTGCCGGACCCGACCCGGTTCGACCGGGGACAGCGGACGGAGACGTTCGAACTCAGCTCGAACGCTGTTCGGATCGACGCCAGCCTCCACGAGTCGGCCGAGCAACGGGTGAGCTCCCGGCACATGTTCATCTCGGAGAAGGGCATCGAGCTGTACCCGGTGGAGCTGCGCTACATCTGGCCCTCGGAGATGGACCTCATGGCCAACCTGGCGGGCATGCGGCTTCGCGACCGGTTCGGCGGCTGGCGCCGCGAGCCGTTCACCTCGGAGAGCTACGGGCACGTCTCCGTCTACGAACGGGGCCCCCGGGACTGAACCTGGCGCTCCCGCTCTCGCTGAACCAGGACCCGCCGCAGGATCTTGCCCGACGCGGACTTCGGGATCTCGTCGACCACCTCGACGGCCCGGATCTTCTTGTGGGGTGCGACCCGTTCGGCCACGTAGGCCATGATCTCCTCGGGCTCGACGTGCTCCTTCAGCACGACGAAGGCCTTGGGGATCTCGCCCGCCTCCTCGTCGGGGGTGGGGATCACCGCCGCGTCGGCGATGGCCGGGTGCCCCACCAGCACGGCCTCGAGCTCGGCCGGCGGGACCTGATAGCCCCGGTACTTGATGAGCTCCTTCAGCCGGTCGACGATCACGAAGTAGCCATCCTCGTCGGCGTGCCCGATATCACCCGTATGCAGCCACCCGTCCTCGTCGATGGTGGCCGCCGTCGCCTCGGGGTTGTTCAGATAGCCCCGCATGACTTGCGGGCCCCGGATCCAGATCTCGCCGTCCTCCTCCGGCCCGACGTCCTCACCGGTCTCGACGCCGATCACGCGCGCCCCGGTGTTCGGCAGGAGCTGACCGATGGATCCCGGCCGGTTCTTCGCCGGATCGTCGTCGGGGGTGACGTGCGTGACGGGGCTGGTCTCGGTCAGCCCGTAACCCTGGAACACGTTGCAGCCCAGCCGTTCGGCGCACGCTTGGGCCAAGCCCGCGTCGAGAGGCGCGGCGCCCGACATGATGATCTCGAGGGCCGACAGATCGAACGCGTCGACCATCGGATGCTTGGCCAGGGCCAGCACGATCGGGGGCACCAGGTAGGCCCGGGTGATCGCGTGGCTCTGCATCAGTTGTAGGAAGGGTTCCAGGTCGAACCTCGGCATGGTCACGATCGTGGCGCCCTTGTACAGGACGGCATTCATGATCACCTGGAGCCCGTAGATGTGGAAGAACGGGAGGACGCCGATCACGCGGTCCCTCTCCGCGACGTGATGGAGTGGTTCGACCTGACGGATGTTCGCCACCAGGTTGCGGTGGGTCAGCATGACTCCCTTGGGAAATCCGGTCGTCCCGCTGGAGTAGGGCAGGGTGACCAGGTCCTCCGCAGGATGGAGGTCGACCTTCGGGGGTGGGCCGACGCCCGCGGCCAGCTCGGCGAACGGCGTCGCACCGCTCGCCTTCCCCAACACGAAGATCTCCTCGATGCCCGTGCGGCCGGCGGCGTCCGCGGCGCGATCCATGAACGGGGGAACCGTTAGCAGGAACCGGGCCCCGGAGTCCTTCAGCTGGAAGGCCACCTCGTCGGCGGTGTAGAGCGAGTTGATGGTCGTGACGATCCCGCCGATGGAGGACGCGGCGTGGAAGGCCACCACGAACTCGGGGAC
>JBKPGU010000003.1:0-1751 GCA_046729535.1 Actinomycetota bacterium | reverse complement strand
CCACCGGAGTGGGGAAGCTCATGGCCTCGAGGATGATCGGGTCGGCCGGATCGGACAGCGTGTCGCCAGTGGTGCTGTGCTTCAACCCCACGATGGCCACGATGTCCCCGGTGAAAGCGGCGTTCTTCTCCTCCCGGTGGTTGGCGTGCATCTGCAGGATGCGACCGATCCGCTCCTTGCGGCCCTTCGTCGAGTTCTCGACATGTGCTCCCGTCCGGAGGACCCCCGAGTACAGGCGGATGTAGGTGAGCCGCCCGACGTACGGGTCGGACATGATCTTGAACACCAGGGCCGAGAACGGCTCGGTGTCGTCGGCCTTGCGCACGATCTGCTCGCCGGTCTTGGGGGCCAACCCGGTGACGGGGGGAATGTCCACCGGGGAGGGCAGGTAGGTCACGATGGCGTCGAGCAAAGGCTGCACACCCTTGTTCTTGAAGGCCGAACCGCACAGCACCGGTGTTCCGGTCACCTCCAGAGTGGCCTTGCGTAGCGCTCGGCGTAGCTCGTCCTTGGTGGGCTCCTCGCCGCGGACGTACTTCTCCATGAGCTTCTCGTCGTGGTCGGCCAGCTGCTCGTACAGCTTGTGGCGCCACTCCTCCGCGTGAGCCTCGAGCTCGGCCGGGATCTCAACCGTTTCCCAGTTCTCGCCCATCTCCTCGGTCCAACGGAGCCCCTTCATCTCGATCAGGTCGATGACCCCGACGAACGAAGCCTCGACGCCCCAAGGGATCTGAGTAACGAGGGGAACCGCCTGGAGGCGCTCTTCGATCATGTGGACGGTCCGGCCGAAGTCGGCGCCGATGCGGTCCATCTTGTTGATGAAGCAGATGCGGGGAACGTGGTATCGGTCGGCCTGCCGCCACACCGTCTCGGTCTGGGGTTCGACCCCGGCCACCGCGTCGAAGATGGCGACGGCCCCGTCCAGGACGCGCAGGGAACGCTCGACCTCGACCGTGAAGTCCACGTGGCCCGGCGTGTCGATGATGTTGATCCAATGGTCCTTCCAGAAGGTCGTGGTGGCGGCGGAGGTGATGGTGATCCCCCGCTCCTTCTCCTGGACCATCCAGTCCATCTGGGCGGTGCCCTCGTGGACCTCGCCGACCTTGTACGACTTCCCCGTGTAGTACAGGATGCGCTCGGTGGTCGTGGTCTTGCCCGCGTCGATGTGGGCCATGATCCCGATGTTCCGGGTCCGGACGAGCGGATATTCCCGGATCACCAGGGGCTGCTTCGCCCCTCCGGGTGCTCGTCCCGCTTCCTTCGCAACCTGTGCCATCTCGTCCTTCAATCTCCTCGCCGGGGTCGCCATCAAGAGCTCCTCCGGGCGATCGCCGGGCGCGCGCGCCCGGCCACGAGTTCTCCTTCAGTGGTCACCAGCGGTAGTGGGCGAAGGCCTTGTTGGCGTCCGCCATCTTGTGCATGTCCTCGCGTCGCTTGACGGAGGAGCCCTGCCCGTTGGCGGCGTCCATGATCTCGCCGACCAGGCGTTCCGCCATAGAGTGCTCGCGGCGCTGTCGCGCATAGTTGACCAACCACCGCAGAGCCAACGTTGTTCCCCGATGGGGCCGCACTTCGACCGGCACCTGGTACGTGGCGCCGCCAACCCGCCTGGACCTGGTCTCCAGCAACGGCCGGGCGTTCTCCACGGCCTTCTTGAGGGTGATCACGGGATCGTTGGCGGTCCGCTCGCTGATCACCTCGAGGGCCTTGTAGACCATCCGTTCGGCCACGCCCTTCTTGCCGTTCAGCAA
>JBKPGU010000002.1:0-5699 GCA_046729535.1 Actinomycetota bacterium | reverse complement strand
CTACGTGGGCCCCGGACACACGGGCGAGGCCGGCCTGCCGGGTACTCAGGTCATCGAGTTCAGTCCCGCTGCCGAGTACGACAAGACGATGGAAGTGGTCGCCAAGAACCTGGAGGCCGCAGCCGGGGACGACTGAGCTTCGGGTCTGTTGGAGGCCATCCGCGACAGGAGGTGGGGTTCGTGCTCGATCGTTTCCGGGCGTACGCGGTTCTTCCCGCGGCCGACCTGCAGCGAGCGAAGGCCTGGTGGCAGGAGAAGGTCGGGATGACGCCGACCACCGAGGACCCGGGAGGCCTGTGGTTCGCGTGTGCGGACGGGACGTGGGTCGTCGTCACGCCGAGCGGGTTTGCCGGGACCGCCCAAAACACCGCGGTCAGCTTCACCGTGACCGGCATCGAGGACCTGATGGAGACGCTCAGGGGCCGCGGCGTGGTTTTCGAGGAGTACGACCTGCCCAACTTCAAGACGGAGAACGGCCTGTTCGCGATGGGCGGTTACAAGGCGGCCTGGTTCAAAGACAGCGAGGGCAACATCGTGGAGATCGCTGAAGTGCCGTCGTAAGGCCGCCGACTATCCCTTGCCGCCCTCGCAGCCGATCTCCTGCTGGGTGTCATGCCCCATCCCCAGGTAGGCCGGGATGGGGCGGGGCCCCGGGACATCCGGTGACGGGGGGACCGGCCCACCTTCGACCGGTGGGCTGATGCCCACCAGGTCGTCGGGCTTCACGGGGATGCGGTTCAGCTCGCGCCCGGTCGCGTCGCGAAGGGCGCCGGCGACCGCGGCGGCGGCCACCAGCGTGGCCGACTCTCCGATCCCCTTGGCCCCGAAGGGCACACCCGGCTCGGGTTCCTCGATCAGCTCGGTCACCACCGGCGGCATGTCGAGGATGGTAGGGATCAGGTAGTCGGTGAAGGAGGCGTTCTTGATCAGGCCCTTCCTCACCTGGATCTCCTCCATGAGGGCCAGTCCGATGCTCTGCGCGGTCCCGCCCTCGATCTGCCCGTACACGCTCTGGGGGTTGATCGCCCTGCCCACGTCCTGGACGGCGGCGATCTCGACCACTCTGGTCAGCCCGAGGTCCTCGTCCACCTCCACCACTGCCCTCTCGCCGCCGAACACGAAGATGACGTGCACGTCTCCCTGCCCGTTCTCGTCGAGGGGCTGGGTCTGGCGATGGTGGTACTGCCGCGTCTCCTCGATGGGCTGGTCGAGGAAGTCGTCCACGTCCGCGACCGGGACGCCGTCGACCAGGATGTGCCCCTCCTCGACGGAGAGGTTTTCTTCCATGACCCGGCCGGCCGCCCGATGACGTTCCCGAACGCGGTCGAACAGATCCTCCAGCACCCCTTGGCAGGCCAGCTGGACCGCGCCCCCGGCCATCATGGTCTGCCTTGACGCGGAGGAGGAGCCCGCCGAACCCACGCCGGTGTCGGGCCGATGCAGGATGACCTCGTCGATGCCCAGCTCGGTCCTGGCGACCTGCACCATGATCGTATGGACCCCTTGGCCCACCTCAGCAGCCGCGCTGTGGACCTCAGCCGTGGGCCCCGACGGTCCGCGGAACAGCCGGACCCTGGCTTCGTGGTAGTCGTCGAACCCTTCGCTGTAGCCGACGTTCTTGTAACCGATCGAGTAGCCGACCCCTCGTTTCAGTCCTTCGCCCCGCCCCACGTTGCCGGCCACGCTGCCTGGCAGGGTGATCGGGTCTCGCCGACCATCCCCCGAAGGCTCTTCGGGCATGGGCATGTCGCGGAGTCGTTCGATGATCTGCCGAACCGGCGCCACGCCTTTCACCACCTGCCCGGTCGGGAGGACGGACCCCGGCCGCAGCGCGTTCTTGAGGCGCAGCTCCAAGGGGTCCAGCTCGAGCGCTCTGGCGAGCTTGTCCATCTGCGCCTCGTACGCGAAGTTGGCCTGGACGGCACCGAAGCCCCGCATGGCCCCGCACGGAGGGTTGTTCGAGTACATCATCGTGGCTTCGACCAGGGCGTTCGGCATCTCGTAGGGGCCTGCCGCGAACGTGGCCGCGTTGCCGATCACCGCCGGGGACGAGGAGCAGTAGGCGCCACCGTCGGCCACGAACCGCGCGTACAGGTTGACCAGGTGTCCGTCCCGGGTGGCGCCGTGACGCATCCATATCCGGAACGAGTGCCGGTGGACGTGGCCGAAGAACGACTCCTCGCGGCCGTAGGACATCTTCACCGGCCTGCCCGTGGACTGGGCGAGAAGGCACCCATGGATCTGCATGTGGACGTCCTCACGCGAGCCGAACGCGCCGCCGACGCCCGCCAGGTGCAACCGGACCTTCTCCTCGGGAAGGGCCAGGCAGGGAGCGATCTGCTGGAGGTCCGCGTGCAACCACTGCGTGGAGACGTACAGGTCGATCCCTCCGTCCTCCGCGGGGACGGCCAGGCCCGCCTCCGGGCCGAGCGGAGCCTGGTCCTGCACGCCGGTTTCGTAGTACCCCTCGATCCACACGTCGGCCTGGGTGTTCGGGTCGCCGTGAACGATGCGAACGTGACGAAGGACGTTGCCGAAGGATTGAACCTGGGGGCTGTCCGGCTGGAGGGCCCGAACGGCGTCGGTGACCGCCGGAAGCTCTTCGTAGCCGACGTCTATCCGACCCGCCGCCCGACGGGCTGATTCGGGCGTATCGGCCGCCACCACGGCCACCGGTTCGCCGGCGTATCGCACGACGCCGTCCGCGAGGACGGGCTGATCGGAGAACTCCAGGCCGAACGTCTTCTTCCCCGGGATGTCGTCCGGCAGGAGGACGGCGTGCACGCCCGGGGTCGCCACGGCCCCTGCGATGTCCACGGAAACGATCCGGGCACTGGGATGGGGGCTGCGCAGGGTGTGCCCGTACAGCATCCCCTCGGCCCACAGGTCGCTTCCGTATGCGAACTGGCCTGTGACCTTCGGCACCCCGTCGACTCGCCTGACGCTCTCGCCGACGCCCCGGCGGGTCCGCTCGGCGATCTTCCGGCTCACCCGTCAACCTCCATCGTCACCTCCGACGTCTTCGGTTCCACGAACCCCGTTTCGCCCCGGTCACTGTCGACCCGCGATCTTGCGCCCCACCCGATGTCCCTCCGCAGCGATGGCCTCCTCGTCGGCATTGACCAACCGGCCTCCCTCGACCACCGGGCGACCCTCGACGAAGAGGTCCCGAACCCGGTGCGAGGAGGACAGCACGACGGCCGCCACCAGATCCGCCTCCGACCCGGCGAACCCGAGTCCCTCCACGGAGAAGAGGGCGACGTCGGCCCGCTTGCCCGGCTCGATCGAACCCACCTCGTCTTCCCGCCCCAGGCAGGCCGCGCTTCCCCGGGTGCCCACCCGGATGGCCTCGCGCACGCTCATCGCCTTCGGGTCCTTCCCCGCCCGGCTGACCAGCAGGCCCTGCCGAACCTCGCCGATCATGTCGCCCACGTCGTTCGACGCCGAGCCGTCTACTCCCAGGCCCACGATCGCTCCCTCGTTCAGGAGGGCCCGGGCGGGAGCGATCCCGCAGGCGATGCGGAGATTGGAAGTGGGACACCACGCCACTCCGCTTCCGGTCTCAGCGATGCGGCGGATGTCCTTGTCGTTCACCTGGACGCAATGGGCAAGCCAGACGTCGGGACCCAGCCACCCCAGGTCTTCCAGCAGCTCCACGGGCCGGCGGCCGAACCGCTCAAGACAAAACTGCTCCTCGTCGAGGGTCTCGGCGATGTGGGTGTGCAACCGGACGCCAAGGGCTCTGGCCAGATTCGCGGACTCCCGCATGAGGCGTTCAGTCACCGAGAAGGGTGAACACGGGGCCACGGCGATCCTCAGCATCGAACTCGGAGCCGGGTCGTGGAACCGGCGAACGGCCTCCTCGGTCTGAGCGAGGATGGTCTCGGTCGCCTGCACCACCGAGTCGGGCGGGAGCCCGCCTTGCGACTCGCCGAGGTCCATGGAACCTCGGCAGGGATGGAAGCGGAGGCCGATCTCCCGCGCGGCGGCGATCTCCGCCTCGAGGAGGCCTCCCACGCCCTCCGGGAACACGTAGTGGTGGTCGGTGGTCAGCGTGCAGCCCGAGAGGGCCAGTTCGGCCATCGCCACCTTGGCCGCGGCTCGCTCCCACTCCTCGTCCAGGCCCGCCCACACGGGATAGAGCTCGCGAAGCCACCCGAAAAGGACCTCCGCCTGGGCCCGGGCCCGCGTCATGGCCTGGTACATGTGGTGGTGGGTGTTGACGAGACCTGGAAACGCCACCGCCCCGCGCCCGTCCACGCGTTCGGCGTCCCCTGCGTCCGGCGGCGACCCGGTCCCAACCCATGCGATGGCGCCGTCTTCGATCAGGATCGAACCGCCGAGGATCTCCGTCCAGGCGTCGTCCATCGTCACGACCGCCTCGCAGGAGTCGATGAAGACCTTGGCCATCAGATCGATCTCATGGCGACCCGTCCCCTCGCATCCGGTCGGCGGCGAGGACGACCGCATCGAGGATCTTCGCGTACCCGGTGCATCGGCACAGGTTCCCGGAGAGCGCCTCCCGAACCCGGTGCTCGGTCGGCGACGGTTCCCGTTGGAGCATATCGGTGACCGCCACGATCAAGCCCGGGGTGCAGAACCCGCACTGGACGGCGCCGGTTTCGATGAATGCCTGCTGGACGGGGTGAAGGGACTCGGGGTCGTCGTCCGGGGCCAGCCCCTCCACCGTGCGCACCTCCCGGTCGTGGGCCTGCCCCGCCAGCACCAGGCAGCTGCACACCAGGTCCCCGTCAAGCCAGACGGAACAGGAACCGCACTCGCCCTGCTCGCAGGCGTTCTTCGAGCCCGGCAGCCCGAGGTCGTCGCGAAGCATGGACAGCAAGCTCGACCCCGGCCATACGTCGGCCTCTCGCCACTCGCCGTTCACCTTCGTTCGAACCAGCATCCAGTCTCCGTCAGTCGTCCGGCCGGCCGCGCCGGTCCTCCACCGCCCAGGTCAGCGCCCGCCTCGCCATCACCGAACAGGCGTGCCGCCGGTAGGCCGCGGTGCCGCGGACGTCGTCTATGGGGCGTGTCGCCTCAGCGACCAGTTGCCCGAAGTCGGTGAACACGCCTTGCGGCACCGCTGCCTCCGGGTCCTCCCAGGCGCCCGCGTCGGTCAGCGCGCGCTTCGCGAACGCCTCGGCCTCGGGGGCCCGAACGATCGTGGGCGCCACCGAGCCCAGAGCCACCCGGACGGTCCGAGCCTCCTCGTCGAGGATCAGGCACAGCCCGGCCATGGAGATCACCATCGCGTTCCTGGTTCCGATCTTCGAGAAGGATCCCGTTCCTCTGACGGCCCTCCACCGGCAACCCAGGATCAGCTCGTCCGGTCGCAGGGTGGTCTTCTTCACGCCCACCGTGAACTCGTCCCACGGCAGCGAACGCTGGCCGTCACCCGCACTGGTCAAGATCACGGTGGCGTCGAGCGCCGCCAGCACGGGGAGGGCGTCACCCGCGGGTGAGGCGGTTCCGAGGTTTCCACCCACCGTCCCGCGGTTCCGGATCTGCGGTGAGCCGATCGTCCGCGCGGCCTGGGCCCATGCGGGGTGGTCGGCGAGCTCATGCATGATGCGGGTGTAGGTGACCCCGGCGCCCAGGAAGACCTCCCCGTCCTCCCCTCGCCACTGGCGCAGCTCGCCCAAGCGGAAGATGTCCATCATGGCCTCGGGGCGGTGACGGTCGAAGTTCAGCTCGAC
>JBKPGU010000001.1:0-3364 GCA_046729535.1 Actinomycetota bacterium | reverse complement strand
CTCGTCGCGACGCAGGGCGTAGTTCAGGCACTCGATGCGAACGGGGCAGTCGGCGCAGACACGCTTGGCTTCTCGAGAGGACCCGCCCTTCTCCGGGAAGAAGATCTCGGGGTCGTAGTCTCGGCAGCGGGCTCGGTCTTGCCATGGAACGAAGTGGTGCACCGCATCTCCCCCAAATTACATTCTTGTAATTCTGCCGGAACCCGGCCGGAAAAAGCAAGCCCTGGTCCAGACCTTTTCTGGCGGAGGTGCGTTCCTCGCTCATCTTCGTCAACATCGTTACAAGATGTATCGAAGTGTGCAAGACGTTGAGGCCCACTTTTTGCTTCGTAAAGTACCCTTACCAACTTCGTCAATGGGGTAGACGATATCGTCAATCCTCTAGACGAAAATCGACAAGAAGCGCTCTTTTTCTTGTCGAGCCGCGGGGACTCGGGTGCGGTGGCCCTCAGCCGCCAGGAAAGGAGGACGCTTCCCGCGGAGCCACGCGCTGGTACGTGGTCGTTCGTTCGGCCGGGATCCTCCCGATCGAGCGGATCGCTTGCTCGAACTCCTCGGGCTCCTTGCGGATCCCCCACTCGGCGCCCGCCATCCGCGAGATGGTCTCCTCCATGAGTGTCCCCCCGAAGTCGTTCGCCCCACCCCGAAGGATGGCCTTGCAGTACTCCATGCCCATCTTTACCCACGAGACCTGGATGTTCGGGACACGGCCATCCAACAGGATGCGAGCCACTGCGTGCATCCGCCGGTTCTCCTGGAGTGTGGGACCGGGGCGAGCTTTCCCGGCCAGGTAGATGGGCGAGTTCTGGTGGACGAACGGGAGCGGCACGAACTCGGTGAACCCCCCTGTCTCGTCCTGGATCCGGGCCAGGCGACGGATGTGGGCGACCCAGTGGGGAGGGGCGTCCACGTGCCCGTACATGATGGTCGAGGAACTCCGGAGGCCGAGCCCGTGGGCCGTCTTCACGATCCGCTCCCAGGCGTCGGCCGGAAGCTTCCCCTTCGTCAGGACCCAACGCACCTCGTCGTCGAGGATCTCGGCGGCCGTCCCCGGGATCGTGCCGAGACCGCGGGCCCGGCATTCCTCCAGGAACTCGCGGAAGGAGATGCCGAGGCGGGTCGAGCCGTTGAGGACCTCCATGGGGCTGAAGGCGTGGATGTGAAGACCGGGCGTGCGCGCCTTGATCGCTTCGAGGATGCGGAAGTAGAAGTCTCCTGGAAGACTGGGGTGCAGCCCGCCCTGGATGCACACCTCCGTCGCTCCGTACTCCCATGCTTCCTGGGCCCGGTCGGCGACCTCGTCGAGCGACAGCGTGTAGGACTCGGGGTCCACCTCCCGCTGGGCGAAGGCGCAGAAACGGCACCCCGTGTAGCACACGTTGGTGAAGTTGATGTTCCGATTGACGACGTAGGTGACCTCCTCCCCCACAGCCTCGCGCCGGAGGTCATCGGCCACGCGACCCAGCGCTTCCAACGCGTCGCCCTCGGCTTCGAACAGGGCCAGGGCCTCGTCGTCGGACATCGGTCGATGCACGGCCGCTTTCGACAGCGCACGCTTGACCTCGGCAGAAAGCCGTTCCGGAGCTCGTCGAGGGCGGCCCGCCCAGTCCTTCGTCGCGGAGATGAAGTCGAAGTCACCGTAGACGTCGGTGGCGTCCTCTCGCAGCCCGGCCCCCTTCGCCTTGGCGAACGTCAACGCGATGGCGCGAGGCTTCCACTGCACCTCGGGGTCCTGCCACGGCGTAGGTTGTGGCGCGACGCCCGCCATCGCCAGACCCTCGGGCCCGGCCAGCTTCCGCACCGGCTCCTGCATCTTTCCGGAGATCCAGGGGTCGGGCTTACCAGCGAACTCCGGGTAGATCGCGAGGCGCTCACGCAGTTGGTAGCTCTTCTCGGCGGTCCGTCGTTCGAGATCCTTCAGCCTCGGCCACGGGGCCTCGGGGTTCACGTGGTCGATGGTCACCGGCGACACCCCGCCCCAGTCGTTGATACCGGCGTCGATCAGCCGTGGATAGTTCGGATCCGAAAGGTTCGGGGGGGCCTGAAGGTTCATCGAAGGACCGAACACCACCCGCGCCACGGCCACCGTAGCCACGAACTCATCCTCCTCGGGCTCTGGCGCGGCGTGCATGGCCGTCCCCGGCTTCGCCCGGAAGTTCTGGACGATGACCTCCTGAACATGCCGGTAGGTTCGGTGCAGCTCCCTGATGGCGAACAGGGACTCCGCTCGCTCCCGAAGGGTCTCCCCGATCCCAACCAGGATCCCAGTAGTGAACGGGATGGAGAGGCGGCCGGCGTCCTCGATGGTCCGGAGGCGGATGGCGGGAACCTTGTCGGGGGAACCGAAGTGCGAGCCACCCTTCTCCGAGAGGCGAGCCGAGGACGTCTCGAGCATGATCCCCATCGAGGCAGAGACGTGCTTCAGGCGCGCCATCTCCTCCCACGACATCACGCCTGGATTGAGGTGGGGCAGGAGCCCGGTCTCCTCGATGACCCGGATCGAGACGGCCCGCAAGTAGTCGAGCGTCGAGTGGTACCCGCCGGCCTCCAGCCACTGCCGAGCCACGGGATAGCGGTCCTCGGGCTTGTCCCCCAGGGTGAACAGGGCCTCCTTGCACTGCTGCGTGCGGCCCGCTTCGGCGACGGCCACGACTTCCTCGGGGGTCAGAAACGGCTTGTCGAGCTTCGCCGGAGGCTTGGCGAAGGTGCAGTAATGGCAGTGGTCGCGGCACAGCATGGTGAGAGGGATGAACACCTTGCGCGAGTAGGTGATCGTCGTCCCGTGCCCGAGGTCGCGAAGGCCGCCGGCGACGTCGCACAGCTCGACGAGGGCCGCACCGCGCGCGGAGAGCAGCGCCTCGACCTCATCCAGCGACAGCGTCTTGCCGGACCTGGCGCGGGCCAGGGCCCGTCGGATCCGGTGCTCGCTTGCCCCCGACATTGAGACCGCAGGGTAGCACCGGTACCGCCCGGTATCGTTCGGCGCTCCGGCTGCCGTTTGCGGTCGGCGGTGGGCAGCGACGACACTGGGGTGTCGTGGGAACGGACGTATGGGCATGAACGTGACCGCGCTGGCCGGCGGCGTCGGAGCCGGGAAGTTCCTCCGAGGTTTGGTTCGGGTCGTTCCTCCCGACGAGGTGACCGTAGTGGTGAACACGGGCGACGACATCCGGATCCACGGCCTCCAGGTATGCCCAGACCTCGATTCGGTCACCTATTGGCTGGCCGGGCTCATGGACCGGGAACGCGGATGGGGACGGTCCGGGGAGACGTTCCGGACGACCGAGGAGCTCAGGCGGCTCGGCGCGAAGGACGCGTGGTTCGGCTTGGGCGACCTCGACATGGCGACGCATGTGGTACGAAC